>JANPGI010000351.1:0-4686 GCA_031423875.1 Verrucomicrobiota bacterium
CCCGCCAAAACCGGGTTTCTTCTGATGAGCTACAACAGGTGGGGGCTTGATGCGGAAAAAATAGTGTTCGTCAGGTTTTAGCTCAAACAACCACGGTCGCCTCGATCAAAACTCCGGCAATCCATTCATCCAAAAATCCAGCTTATCCGGTCGGCATGAGCTTCAAACGGTTGGCAAATGTTTTGCTAAGAAAAAACCACGAACGGATCCAACCGCACCATCTCTCGTGAGATGTTTCTTCGCGGCTTTCCTTGTGTGTTCGGGAAGTTCAATCGGGAAACAGTCAGTCACAAGAGAAAGAGAAAAGTTATGGCAGTTATCAATCATCGTGTCTCCATGCAGTTCGTTCAAACCCCAGACGCTCAGTTGGTGGAGTTCTCCAATGGCACTATCACAGGCATGACTGTGCCAGCGTATGCAGCCGCACCCGTCACCACCGCCGCAATGACGGCATTGCAGACGGACTTCGTGCAGAAGTTGGCCGCTGCACGGAATGGCGGGCGCGTGGAAATCGCCGAGAAGAACGTGTCTCGCACAGCACTCATCGCGGGCTTGCGTCAGAACGCGATCTTTGTGCAGATGATCGCGGAAACGGATCTGCCGGTGTTGCTGGCTTCCGGATTCAAGGAGGTTAGCACGAATCGCACTTCCGGGCCGTTGACCAAACCGGTGATCACCAACGTGGACAACTTCCAAAGCACGGTGTTGATGATCGGTGCGGATGCGGATTCACGTTCACGCGCGCAGGAGTTGCGATTCCGCACTGGCGCAGGTGAATACTTGAGTGGCGGTGTGCATACCAAGGCCAAGCGGATGATGTTGGAAAACCTCGTCCCCGGCTCCACGGTGGAAGTGCAGACGCGCAGCGTGGGCGGGACGACGGGTTATTCCGATTGGAGCGATCCTGTCTCGCACATGGCCACGTAAGTGACCTATTAGAAACCATTCACCGGGGCGCATGGAATGGTGCGCCCCGGATTTTTTGAGTGCTTGTGCGTTGTTGTGGCAATTCAACTGCCGGATGTAAGTTTATTACGCATTCCGAAATGGGAACCACTAATCCAAAGCCATCGAAGGGAAAGTCGCTGGGAAGGATTTCCCCTGCCACACGCTCAGTTTCTCCGGCCTTCAGCAAATATCAGCGCAGATTAGCGGTTCAACTTAGGCGTTCAGGTTTATTCCTAGTTGACCCTCGACGAATACTGGCGGAAGCCGCGCATTGGCGATTTAATGTCGCAAATCGGCGTTGAAGCAAATCGTTCAATGAAGTTTAGTGTTTGTCATGCACAAAGAAACCGCCATAGCCGATCGGCTGTTGCACCAATCGTCGCACCAAAGAAATGCGCGGGCTTAACAGGATTGCGATGACGTTTACCAAAAAATATATTTCTGTTGTGGCCGATTCATGCCACATGACGAACGTTAGTCTTCGGGTAACCTTTACTCACTGACCTCCAATATACGATTTTATGTGCGAACAATTTTATCCAAATCATGGGGCCAGCGGCCAGAATTTTGAAGCAAGCGGTAAGTAACACATCAACCCACCCATACACCAATCCACGACAGAAGATTGAAATAAGCAGTAACAAACCAGCAAACCCTTCGTATGAAAACTAACCAATACAAAAAAAACATCCACAAAGCACTAGGCATCGCCTGCCTGGCAGTTTTGTCTGCGGCATCAACTCATGCTGCGGATTGGATCGGCGGCACAATGAGCTACAACACTCCGGGCAACTGGACTGGCGGACAGGTTCCGTCCACGTCAGTTCTTGGCAATGCCATTAACAACAGCGGCATCGCCAACGTGGTTCAGGTCAATCCGGGCGATCCCAACTGGGTTCTGGGCAATCAGGACATTTTGCTCGGCGCCGCAGGGGGCACCTCTGGCTCCTATATGCAGAATGGACCGACCGTGACGCTTAACTTCTGGTTCCGCATGGGACTTGGTGGTGCGACGTCCGGTGGTTATGCCGATGTGCGTTCAGGTACGCTGAACGTCGGTGGTAATTTGAACATCAGCGAAGGCGGGGCCAGCACTTTTGAAAGCACCAACACGGGCATCGTGAACGTGGGTGGTGAAATGTGGGTTGGCAACGGCGGCACTGGCAATGGAACTCTCAACCTGAACGGCACGTCTCAGATGAGCGTAAACAACTGGCTCGCAATCGGTCGCGATAACGCCACTGGTGTTGTCAACATCGGCGGTAGTGCCAGCCTTACAAAGACGGGTGGTGGCGCGCTCACCTTGGCAGGTATCAATTCCGGCAACGCAACAATCAATCAAACCGGCGGTGCTGTAACGAATGCCAGCAACGACACTTTGCTTGCTGAAAATGGCACAGGCATCTGGAATATGAGCGGTGGCGTCGCCTACTTGGCATCACTTCGCTTCGGAGGCATTGCGGGAACCTTCAACCTGAATGGCGGAACTTTGATGGCGAACAATATCGTTCAAGTCGGTGGTACTAGTGCCCTTAACTTCAACGGCGGAACGCTGACGCCCCGTGGAGCTAACGCCACATTCATGACTGGCGTTCCTGGTGTCTTACAAGCTGGCGGCGCAGTCATCAACTCTGCCGGATTCAACATCGGTATCTCCTCCATTCTATCAGACGGTGCTGGCGGTACGCTCACAAAACAAGGAGTGGGAACTCTCACGCTCTCCGGTGCAAATACCTATATTGGTGCGACTATTGTTCAAGCGGGTAAGTTGGTCTCGACCACGGCATCGCTTGTGACTTCCGGCGTTGTTGTTTCCAACGGCGCAGGCTTCGGAGTCAACGTCGTAGGCGCGATTAATACTCAGCACAGCCCCGCCAACGTGAACCTCGCTGGTGCTACCGGTTCGCTCGACTTTGACCTCGGCGCGTTCGGCAATCCGACACTCGCCCCGTTGAATGTGACAGGGACTCTCAATGTCGCTGGCACCGTGACGGTGAACATCGCAGACGCCAATCCGGCTGTGGGACAATTTCCGCTCGTCAAGTACGGCACCAAGACCGGAGCAGGCAGCTTTGTGATTGGCACATTGCCAGCCGGTGTAGCTGCAACCATCGTCAACAATGTTGGTAACAGCTCTATTGATCTCAACATCACCTCTACCGCACTGATCCGTTGGGGCGGCGAAGTCTCTGGTGCATGGGACATCGCAACGACAGCCAACTGGACCAATGTTAGCAGCGGCACTCCTGCTCTATATTCCGAAGGCGCAGCGGTCATCTTGAATGACACTGCCGCCGGAACAACAGCCATCACCCTCGCCGGAACAGTCAATCCGGGCGGTATTGTTGCGACTAACGATACACTCGCTTACACGGTTTCCGGTGCAGGCTCGATCAGTGGTTCAACGGGATTGACCAAGCAGGGCACGAACAGCCTGACCATTGCCACGGTCAACAACTATACGGGCGCAACGGTCGTAAGTGGTGGTACGTTGAGCATCAGCTCGTTGGCAAACGGAGGTTCACCCAGCGCAATCGGTAGTTCTTCCGCCAGCTCGACAAGTTTGGTTCTCGGTGGTGGCACTTTGAACTACACGGGCCCGACTGTTGTCACGGATCGCGGATACTCGATTGCAGCAGGCAATAGCACGCTTAGTATCGCAAACGATGTGACCTTCAATGGCGCGATAAGCTCTGTCTTTGATGGTGACTTTGCCAAGGCTGGCAATGGCACGCTCTATCACAAACGCCTCGGCAATACGACTCTGTCATCAAGCGGTGGTCTTGGTGCTTATGACATCGTCAACGGAACTGTCATCATGGACGGTTCGGCTGGCGCGCAGGTCAACACAGTCGTCGGTGAATTCGCTGCTGGCACAACACCGAACAGTGTTTCCGGCGGTCATCTCATCCTGACCAATACCACACTGAATGTTTCTTCTTGGTTCTCGATCGCTCGTGGCACGGGACTCGGGGGATTGACATCCTCAGTAGCTCTCTACAACTCGAAGCTTCAAAGCCAGAACGGAGCTTTGGGCTATGACAACGGCATCGTTGGCACATTGCAGACGGCTAAGCTGACGCTCAATGGAACCTCCACTTGGACAAATACAGGCGATTCCAACTTTGGTGAAGGCACTGGCGGCCAAGCATTCATCTCCTTGAATGATTCTTCAGTCATATATAGCGGTGGCCGCATGCAGGTGGGTTGGCACAACGCTGCGACGGGCCATCTGGCCATCGCCAACTCCGCAAAAGTCGTCGTCAACGCTTGGATGTCCATCGGTAACGAAGGCGGCGTCGGCAGCGTGGTCGTCAAGGATAGCGGCTCACTCAGCGTCCAGAGCGATCTGAATGTCTGCGACGTAGCTACAGGCACTGCAGATCTGACAGTCCAAGACAGTGGTAGCGTCGTCGCCAACAACTTGTTCATCGGCAAGGGCGATGGATCGGTAGCCAACTACAACCAGAACGGTGGAACAAGTCAGGGTCAAAACGGTGGTGGTATGTATGTGGAAGTCAGCTCGCAACCGTTCAGCATCGGCACTTTAAACTTGAATGGCGGCATATTCAAAGCCCGTCGTATTCGCCACGTCAACGCTGGCGGAAGCTACGTCAACTTCAACGGCGGCCAATTGGTCGTTGACCGTGACGGTGGCGACGCTGTGAATGCCAACTTCCTCGAAGGCGTGACCACGGCAACCGTTCTTGCTGGCGCCAATGTGGATACCGGCACCAA
>JANPGI010000352.1:0-2159 GCA_031423875.1 Verrucomicrobiota bacterium
GGGAGGCGCGCAGCGGCGGCGAATGCCTATTTCTGATGGTCAAAGGGCCGGGCGAGCTTTCAAGAATTGCCGACGCGGTGGCGAAGGGGATATAAAGATTGAGCCATGCACTTCACGATTGATCGCAAACGGTTGATCAAAATGATTGAAATTGTTCGTCGCTCCAGCCCCGGCACAAGAACAAGACCGAGCGCGAGGGTGATGCGGATTTACGCCTGTGCTTCCCGTGTGTTCGTAGAGGCCAACGGCATGACGGCGGGCGAGGAAACGATGGTGTTGCGCGACGGCGGCTGCACCCAGCCAATCAAAAGATTTCTCGCGCTGCTCAAATCATATTCCAACAAGGAAAACGTGACCGTTGAGGCAGACGAGTGGGCGTTAAAAATGGTCAACAGCACCATGAATGTCACGGGTTACACGGCGGACGTGAAACCACCGGCGGATTTTATCGTCGGCAGAGTCACGGACACATGGGTGTCAGGCACGAACCAATGAAAATACACTGTCGCCCAGATTCCATCACTTTTGGATCAGCGTGAATCAGTGAAGATCAGCGGTTCAAAGTTTTGGTTCAACGCGCCACGGCAGCGATGACTTCGTGAAAGACCGTCTGCGGGATAGCTTTGAACTGACAGAACGAATTTTGCGAGGAAGTGGTGCACCCAATAGGAGTTGAACCTATAACCTGCTGATCCGTAGTCAGCCGCTCTATCCAATTGAGCTATGGGTGCGCCCAAGGGATTCTTAGCCTAGAAAACGCATCGCCGCCGCGCAAGACATTTTGCCGGTTCAAACGGAACAAACTCTATTTTTCAACCGCTGATGCTCGCTAAACTTGAACGATACAGCCTGAATTCAACACACCATCCCATGCCAGCCGCGCTTTGGGTCTTGGCGGCCATCTGCCTTTTGTGTTCACTGCCGAAGCAACACCAACAACGCCGTCCATGATTTTAACAAGTCGAATTCATCCGCATACAATTGTCACGCTCCTCGCCTTGGCGCTATCTGCCATCGCAAGTCTGGCTTCCACCAACTCGCCCTCCGTCGCGGCACTGGCTGAACTCACCCGACCCGCCAAGCGCATTCCGTTCAAGGATGTCATCCTCGCTACCACGCAACATCGTATCCTCGATTTTGACACGAACAACCCCGCGCATCGCGAGTTGTTCCAGAAGATCTCCGCCGCCGCCAGCTCCGCTCTCACAAACGCCCGCGCCTCCGGATTATTTTCTGCGCGCGCCAACGAAGCGGGCAACCACATGGAATCATTCGTCCGCGCCGCGTTCAAAAACGCCGGTCTCAACGCTCGCGTTCCGATCACGACCACTGGAGACGCGCAAGCTGTGGGTTATCCCGATGTGGAGATTCTCAGCACGCCGCCGTGCTACGTGGAGTTGAAGACCTACAACGCCAGCACCGCCAACACCACGCAACGATCCTTCTACTATTCTCCGTCCGAACATCCCAAGGTCACGCACGACGCCTTGCACCTGCTGCTCGCTTACGAATTGGAAAAGACCGAACGCGACGGTAAGACTGCTTTCGTTCCTAAGCATTGGAAACTCATCACGCTGCAAGATCTGGAAGTGGATCTGAAATTCGAGTTCAACCAGAGCAATCGCGGCCTTTACGGAAAAGGTTCTAGCAAGGCTCTGCTAGGTGAAGGCGTGCCGAAGAACTGAACCGTTCGATCACTTCGCTGCCGACAATCCTGTGGCGATCTGCGCGCCCAACTTCTCCGCTGCGCTCACATCCATCTCGCCTGACGCGCGCTCAACTGGTCCGTCTCGGAATGAAACTGCCCGCATCGTGATCTTGTCGCCACGGATTTCCGCATAAGCCGCCACAGGACTTTGGCAACCGCCGCCCATGCCGCGCAAAAAAGCACGCTCCGCAGTCACCGCTCGAAAAGTGTCCGCGTGATTCAGTCGCTCGCAAAGTGTCGCGATGCGTTCATCGTTCGCGCGAATCTCGATGCCAATCGCCCCCTGCCCCACGCAGGGCAACATCGTTTCCACATCAATCACCGTGGCGAGCAATCCATCGGGAACTCCCTCCCCTGATAGCTTGCCATCGGGCGCGAGGGTGAAATGAAGACGCGTGATTCCAGCGAGCGCGAGGACGGTGGCATCCAGCTCGGCACGTTCGGCCACCTT
>JANPGI010000353.1:0-12586 GCA_031423875.1 Verrucomicrobiota bacterium
GGAAGCCGAGCGGCTCGATGACCATCGTGGCGAGTTCGAGCAACATGGGTTCGTCGTCCACGGCGAAGATCAGCGGACGGTCGTCTGCGGGTTTGCCGTTCTGGTTTGAAGGCGAGGCGCTCATGGTGTTGATAGCAGCAAATAAACACCCGTGGCCCGTTCAAAGGCAAGCCTGCAAGATGTCATTTTGCTTTGGCAGTTGAGGACAGTTTCCGTCCCACGAGATAGATGGCGAACGCCACGGCAAAGCCGATGAACCATGAGTAGTTAAACAGATTCACCAGCACGGCCGGAACGTTTTCGGGATTGAGTCGTTTCACATGAACGAGAAATCCCGGCAAACTTGGTAGTGCGCCGAGCACGATGGCCGCAATCGCCAGCAGGCTGAAACCGTTCGTATAGCTATACTCGCCGTCGGACTTGTAGAGTGCCACGAGATCAAGCTTCGTGCGCCGGATCACGAAGTAATCCGCGATCAACACACCCGCGATCGGCCCCAGCAACGCACTGTATCCGCCGAGCCAGTCGAAGATGTAGCTCTCAGGATTGGCGAGCAGCTTCCACGGCATCATCAACACGCCGAGCACGCCCGTGATGTATCCGCCCATGCGGAAGGATATTTTGCGCGGTGCGAGATGCGCGAAGTCGTTCGCTGGGCTGACGACGTTCGCGGCGATGTTCGTGGCGAGTGTGGCGATGCACAACGCCACGAGCGATGTGACTAACACCGCGGGGTTGTTGAATCGCGTGAGCACATCCACGGGATTCCAGAGCGTCTCCTTGAAGATGATCGTGGTGGCAGATGTGACTGCGACGCCGATGAATGAATACAACGCCATCGTCGCGGGCAAGCCCAACGCCTGACCGAGAATCTGGTCGCGCTGGGATTTCGCGTAGCGTGAGAAGTCTGGGATGTTCAGCGAGAGAGTGGCCCAGAATCCAACCATGCCGGTGAGCGATGGGAAAAAGTATTTCCAGAACTGCCCCTCCTTCGGCTGGCCGACATCGAAGGCGGACGGTTGCGACAACATCGGCCCGAACCCGCCCGCCTTGCTCCACGCCCACCTGAGCAGCAGCAATCCCAGCGCGATGAGCAGCGGCGCTTTGATGTTCAGCAAGACGCGGATGGTATCAATGCCGCGATAGATGACATACATGTTGATGGCCCAAAACAGCATGAAGCAGGCGAATTGACCGGCATTGATGCCAAGCCAGTTCGCAGCGGGCGCGGGTTGCAGATTGAACAGCGTGCAACAAATCTTGTAGATCGCATCGCCACCGATCCACGTCTGGATGCCGAACCAACCACACGCCACCAACGCGCGCAAAATTGCGGGGACATTCGCACCGAGCGGACCGAACGCAGCACGGCAATAAACTGGAAAGGGAATTCCGTAGCGCGTCCCGGCGTGCGCGTTGAGGATCATCGGGACAAGCACGATGAGATTGCCGAGAAAGATCGTGAGGACGGCCTGCCACCAATTCATGCCGCCACCGATGAGCGACGACGCGAGCATGTAAGTCGGAATGCAGGCGGACATGGAAATCCAGAGCGCGGCGAAACTGCCCACACGCCACTTGCGCTCGGCAGATGAGACAGGCGCAAGGTCGGCATTGAAGAGCGGGCTGGATTTGAGTTCGGCAAGTTGCGCCGGAGAGAGATCGGATTGGATGGGATTCATGATCGGTTCAATCGCGAGGACTTCTGCTGCGGATCAGTAAGGCGCGGAAGCCACCGGAAAATCAAGCCTTCACTGTTCACGGTTGAGAGTTGGATTTTCCCACTGACTGTGCGGCGAGACGCACACCCCCGAAAGTGGACGAGTCATCGAACGCGAGAATCTCCTGCAACGACAGTGTTTTTCGAATGAATCCCTGCGTGCAATTGCCTCAACCAAGCTGTCCGGCGCGGATTAACTAATTTACAAGCGCGGGTTAGGTTTCTAACCTTCATCACAGAATCCGTCCCGGAGACCAACCGATGCGACAATTCATCACGATAGCCACGAATGCGTTCATGGAGCTTGTGCGACAGCCGGTTTTCCTGCTGCTCGCCACAGGTTCGTGCGTGTTTGAGATCTTTCTGGCCACGCCGTTTTACTTTGCGTTTGGCGACGAACCCAAGCTGGTGAAGAACTCCGTGCTGGCGGTGACGTTGTTGGCGGGATTGTTTAGCGCGGTGTTGAGCGCGTCGGCTTCGCTCGCGCGTGAAATCCGTTCCGGCACAGCACTCGCCGTCTTGTCCAAACCCATCGGACGAGCGCAGTTCGTTCTCGCGAAATACTTCGGCATCATCGGCGCGTTGACGTTGGTGACCTATATCAACACCGTGGCCGCGCTGGTGGCGGGCAGGATGACGTTCGATGCGTACGGGGAAACTGACCTGCCAGCGGTTTTCATCTTTGGCGGCTGCGTAATCGCAGCCTACCTATTGGCGGGATTCAGTAACTTTTTCCTACGTCGCCCGTTCGCGAGCGATGCGGTTTTTGGGCTGACAATCATGGTTACGCTCGCAGCGATCATCATCTTTACCTTCACCAAACAGCAACAAAGCATGGGCACGGCTTCGTACGTGGACTGGCGGATGGTTCCGGCGGCGGTGTTGATCCTGTTCGCGTTGTGGATACTGGCGGCGATTGCGTTGGCGTGTTCCACGCGGCTGGATGTCATTCCGACCTTGGTGATCTGTTCGGCGTTCTTTCTCGTGGGGTTGATGTCGGATTACCTGTTTGGGCGACCGGCGGAACACGGCTCATGGTGGGGGACGGTGCTTTACACATTGATGCCGAATTGGCAAAACTTCTGGCTCGCTGACGCGCTGGATTCGGGGCGCAGCACGTTCCACTGGGGTTACGTGGGCAAGGCGTTTGTCTATGCCGCCTGCTACATCGGCGCGACGCTGGCGGCGGCGGTGGTGCTGTTTGAGGAACGGGAATTGAGTTAGTCAAGTTGGCGGACGAAGTGTTTGAATCACATGGATCGCAATACAAAATCTAAAGGCTTGGTGAACTTCCTAGTGCTGGTGGCATTTGGCAGCGCGGTATTCGCCACAGGTCGCTTTGCCAATTCGCTCGCTGCGTTGGTGGCATTTATGTTCTTCGGGTTGGGAAAACTCATCGCGTTCGTGAGTTGGTTTCATATGCGGCTCGAAGAGCGCGAAGTTGCCGAGAAAATGGAGATCGAGGAACTCGCCCGCACCAAGACCAGTTCCACGCTGTTCGACGACAAGGAAACCGCGTTCTTCCCCGCCCGCAGTTCACGCGAGCAGTTCGAGAAATACTTCGTCACCGGCTTCATGGTGGTGTTGATGATCTTGGAAATCACCGGCGCAATCCTCTTCTGGCGCAATCTGGGCAAGATTGATTTCACAGGCATCCCGGCAGATCGGATGATGATCGCGACGGGATTGTTCGCAGGAATGGCGTTGATCTTGTTCATGGTGGGCCGGTTCATGGTCACGATCTCTCGCGTGGAGAACAATCGCCTGCTCCGTGCGGCGTCGAACTTCGTCCTGCTCGGCTCGTATCTTTCTATCCTCTGCGCCGCTGCGATGGTTGGTGACAAGGTGGATTTTCCGAAGGCTGACCTGTATCTCGCCAAGGGGCTCAGTGTCGTCTTGGGGTTGGTCGCGCTTGAAACTCTTATCACGCTTGTTTTCGAGATGTATCGCCCGCGTCTCAAAGGCAAGGTTGCCCGGCCTCTCTACGATTCGCGCATCATCGGCCTGCTCGCGCAACCCGAAGGACTCGTCGCCACGGCAGCGCAGACGTTGGACTATCAATTTGGCTTCAAGGTTTCCGAGACGTGGTTCTTTCGTATGATGAAGGAGCGCATCTTGCAGGTGCTCATCCTTCAATTCGTCCTGCTGATCCTCTCGACCTGCGTCGTCTTTATCGAGCCGGGCGAACAAGCCTTGCTCGAACGTTTCGGCAAACCCGTTGCCAAAAGCGAAGTCCTGAATCCCGGCGCGCACGTCAAACTCCCGTGGCCCGTGGACAAGATTTATCGCTATCGCACGGAACAGATTCAGACGCTCAGTGTCGGATTCACTCCGGAGAAGGAAGAGCACGAAGAAACGCTCGTCCTCTGGACGGTTGCACATTCCAAGGAAGATAATTTCCTCGTGGCAAACCGCGAGCAAACCTCCGCCGAGTCCGAGATCGCTACCGCTGGCACAAAAAAATCTCCGCCCGTCAGCCTCATCACGGTGAGCATCCCGGTTCAGTTCCAGATCACGAACCTCGTGGATTGGGTCTATAACCACGAGAACGGTGAGGAGTTGCTCCAACAGATCGCCACGCGCGAAGTCGTCCGCTTCCTCGTCAGCGCAGACATCAACGAGATCATGTCTCACCAGCGATTGGAATCCGCGCAGGCTTTGGAAAAACGCATTCAGGACGCAGCCAACGCACAAAAGCTTGGCGCAAAAATCCTCTTCGTCGGCCTGCAAGACTTGCATCCGCCTGTGAAGGTCGCTGGCGAATACGAGAAAGTTGTCGCCGCCGCCCAGCGACGTCAGGCCATGATCATCGGCGCTGAGGGCGAAGCGATCCGCACGAACAACCTCGCAGGCGCGCAGGCTCTCTCCGTCACAAACCTCGCGGAAGCCGCGCGCATCAAGCTCGAACTCACTGCGTCCGCCCGCGCCGCTGCGTTCACCAACCAGATTCCCGCCTATAACGCCGCGCCGTCCGTCTATGTGCAACGGCTCTACGCGCAGACTTTCCCGCGCGCCGTTGCCAATGCTCGCAAATACATCCTCGTCTCCACCAACACCGATCACGTCATCACGTTCGACCTGCAACACAACGCCACGGACGATTTCATCCGTCAGCAGGCCGAGGCCATCAACAAGCCGAACTAAGTCTTAATTTTTATCCAACATCGCATGAAAAAAAATCTACTCACCATCGTCGTCAGCGCGCTGCTGGCTGCGATCTTTGTGTTGATCCTGTTCGTATTCCAAGTCCGCCAGTCTGAAGTGGCCGTCGTCACGCGCTTCGGCAGACCCGTGCGGACACAAACTGAGCCTGGCGCGTTCTTCCGATTGCCGCCCGGCATCGAGAGCGTCTACAAACTCGATCAACGCATCCAGAGCCTCGAAGACCCGTTCACCGAAACGCTCACGGCGGACAACAACAACCTGCTCACCACCGTTTATGTCGGCTGGCGTATCAGTGACGCGGCGGCGTTCTTCCCCAAGTTCAAAGGTGGCTCGGTGATCGAAGCAGAGCGCAACCTCAAGGAAGTCGTCACACAGGCCAAGGCTGCTGTCGTCGGCAAACATCCACTCTCGGATTTCGTGAACGCCAATCCCAAAGACCTCAAATTCGATGCCATTGAAAACGAGATCAAAGCCATCCTTCAGGAAAAGATTGCCGCCAACAACTCCGGTATCAGCATCGTCTATCTCGGAATCAAAAAAATCGGCCTGCCTGAGAGTGTGACGCAGGCAGTCTTTGAACGCATGACCGCCGACCGCAAGAAACTTGCCGACAGGCTCGAGTCCGAAGGTCTGGCTGAAGCGCAGAAGATCAAATCCTCCGCCGACCGCGAAGCCGCGCAGAAAATCTCCGTGGCCGAAGGCGAAGCCCGCCGCATCAAAGGTGAAGGCGATGCGGTTGCCGCGTCGTTCCTGCCGGTGTTCGAGCAGAACCCCGATTTAGCCCGCGTGTTGCTGGAATCCGAGGCGTTGGAAACCACTTTGAAAGAACGCTCCATCCTCATTTTTGATTCACGTACATCACCGTTCAACCTGTTGACCGGTTCGTTCACCAACAAGCTCGCCAAGTGATCGTATGAGCAGCCACGACCCTCAATCACCACAACCGCTCACGCCGGTGGACAGCGGTGCGCAAGCGTTGGCCGACGCGTTGAAGAGCAGCTTTGGCATCGTCAAATTCGTGATGGCCGGGTTGTTCATCATGTTCCTCTTCTCCGGGATTTTCACCGTCGGCCCGCAGGAGAAAGCAATCGTCCTCCAGTTTGGAAAACCGGTGGGCGAAGGCGAAAAAATGCTGCTCAGCTCCGGCGCGCACTGGTCTTGGCCGTATCCGATCAACGAGGTCATCAAGATTCCGATCACGGAAGTTCAGGAAGTCCGCTCGCGCACGCAGTGGTTTTTGCAGACCGCCGTGCAGGAAGCCAAGGGTGAACTTCCCTATGCCGGCCCGACGCTCAATCCCGCGATTGATGGCTACACGCTCACTGCCGACGGAAACATCATCCATGCGAAGGCGACGTTGCGTTATCACATTGATGACCCGCGCCGTTGCGTGTTCGACTTCGCAGGCGAAGGCGCGCAACAGTCATTTGGATTGGTGGGAATTTCCAACGCCGTCCTCAACGTCCTCGACAACGCCCTCGTCCACGCCGCCGCTCTGAGTCGAGTGGACGACGTGTTGCTGGACAAAATCGCGTTTCAAGACGCCGTCACACGACGTGTCGCCAAGCTCGTATCAGAACAAAAACTCGGCATCATCGTGGATCAATGCATCGTCGAAACCCGCCAGCCGCGTCAGTTGGACATGGCGTTTCAGGCTGTGACTGACGCCGGACAAAAACGCGGCACTGCTCTGACCGAAGCCCGAAGCTATCGCGACAAAAAGATGAACGAAGCGGAAGGCAACGCCGTGGCCCGCATCAACACCGCTCAAGCCGAGCGCAATGCGATGGTCGCGAAGATCAAGGGCGACGCGTCCATCTTCACCGACAACCTCGCAAGCTATAAGCGGAATCCCGACTTGTTCCTCCAGCAGCATCTCGTGAAGACGTTGGGCACAGCCATCGCCGGGGTGGATTACAAGATGTATCTGCCCACGTCAGCCGACGGAAAACCCATCGAGCTGCGCCTGAATTTGAATCGCGAACCAATCAAGCAAGGTTCAAACGAAACCAAACGCTGACCTGCGCGAGCTAGGTCAGCCAGTAACAATTTAACGAATCAACAGCCATGCAAGTCACTTCACTCCTGAGCGGTCACGACCACCCGCATGAACACGGCCCCGGCTGCGGTCACGACCATTCGCACAGTAACGTCGGCCTCGGCTGGATGTTGTTCGGCCTCGTCTTCGTCATCAACGCCTTCGTTGTGGATTGGGTCTTCGATGCGTCGCATGTCGTGGCAGGTGCGAGCGCCATGATCGGTGCGATCATCCTCGGCTATCCCATCATGGCCACAGCCATCAAGGACTTGAAGCTTGGCAAACTCAGCATCAACGAACTCGTGGCCATCGCAGTACTCGCGGCGTTTGCGTCCGGTGATTACAAGACCGCTGGAGTCGTCGCATTCTTCATGTTGCTCGGCGAACTCATTGAGACCCGCACCGCAGAAGGCGCGCGCAACTCTATCGAGTCGCTCATCAAACTCACTCCCACCAAGGCCCGCCGCATCATGGCTGACAAATCCGAGGAAGAAGTCCCCGCCAGCCAGCTCGCCATCGGCGATGTCATCCGCATCCGCCCTGGCGACAATGTCGCGGCAGACGGCATCATCTTGAACGGCCAGGGTTCGTTCAACCAGGCCACCATCACTGGCGAATCTCTTCCTGTTGATAAAAAGTCCGGCGACGAAGTTTTCGCCGGCACGCTGAATCTCACCGGTGTTTTGGAGATCAAAGTCAGCCGCGCCGGAACAGATACGACGCTCGGTCGTGTGCGTGAACTCATCCTCGCTGCCGAAAAAACCAAACTCCCGATCATGAAGATCGTGGATCAATACATGGCGTTCTACACGCCGCTCGTGCTGGTCATCGGCGCGCTGGTCTGGGCGTTCACCCGCGATCTCGAGCGCGTCATCTCTGTGCTTGTCGTCTCTTGCCCATGCGCGTTCATTCTTGCCACACCGACCGCGATGGTCGCCGCTCTCTCGGCTGCTGCGCGTCTAGGCATCTTGATCAAGAACGTTGCGGATATCGAAACCGCTGCGAAGATCAACGCCTTCATCTTCGACAAGACCGGCACGCTCACCACGGGCGAACTTGCCGTGAGCCGCCTTGCGCCGATTGGCGACACCAAGCCTGCCGAACTATTACGAATCGCCGCGAGCGCGGAGAAATACAGCAACCATCCGACGGCCAAAGCACTCGCCACGATCTCCGCTGAAGCTGGCGTGCCGTTGGTCGAGCCGAAGGATTTTGCCGAAACCGCTGGTCGCGGTGTCACGGCAGATGTCGGTGGTGCAAAGGTTTTGGTGGGCCGCGCGCAATGGTTGAAAGACAACGGCGTGAAAGAAGATTTCGAGAAGTCCGTTGATCTCAATGAGGCCGAAGGCTGGAGCTTGATTTTTGTCGCGCGCGACGGGAAATGTATCGGCTGGATCGGACTGCAAGATCAGACGCGCCCCGAAGCCCGCGCCGCACTCGCAGAACTCAAGGAAGCTGGCGTGCGCCGCATCGCGATGGTTTCGGGAGATCGTCAACCCGTCGCCACGCGCGTCGCTGCCGAGATCGGTTGCGAAGAAGCCAAGGGCGATTGTCTGCCGCAGAACAAAGTCGAGTTCGTTCGCGCCGTGAAGGCAAAAGGTTATCACGTCGCGGTGATCGGCGACGGTGTGAATGATGCACCCGCGCTCGCCGCTGGCGACATCGGAATCGCGATGGGCGCAGCGGGCAGTGAAGTAGCGATCCACAGCGCGACGATTGCGCTGATGAACAACGATCTTCGCCGGTTGCCGTTCCTCGTGAAACTCTCTCGCAGCACGCGCACCGTCATCAACCAGAACTTTCTCTTCGGCGTGTTCTTCATCATCGGGGGCTTGAGCGCAGCGGCGTTCGGCTGGTTGAATCCGATCCTAGCTGCTGTCCTGCACAACGCAGGCTCATTGATCGTGATTTTCAACAGTGCCCGTCTCGTTCGCAAAGGTGAGGAGCTTGAACATTATCAGCAAGAAGCCAGCAACTCCGGGAGCGGAGACAGCGGCTCGCGTCACGCCGCCGCTGGACAACTGACGCCGAAGACGGCCTAAGCAAGCGAGTGGCTTGCGATCAACTGAATTGACCTATGCCAGTCGCTGAACCAAATCCACAATCTGTAACCAGTAATCCCAAGTCTGCCGAAGTCGTCGTCTCCGTGCGCGGGTTGACCAAGGTGTTCAAAGATTTCTGGGGTCGCTCCAAGGCGCGGGCGGTGGATGACGTGGATTTTGATGTGAAGCGCGGCGAGGTGTTCGGTCTGCTCGGGCCGAACGGTTCGGGCAAATCCACCACGGTGAAGATGCTGCTTGGATTGCTGTATCCGACCAAGGGCCACATCGAGGTGTTCGGTCAGTCGCCGCGTCATGTGCAGACCAAGGCGCGCATTGGTTATCTACCGGAGGAATCTTATCTCTATCGCTATCTCAACTCGCGCGAGACGCTGGATTTTTTTGGCAACCTGTTCCATCTCGACAAGGGCGACCGCGACAAGCGCGCTGAGCAGTTGTTGGAAATGGTGGGACTGAACCAAACCCGCACGCGTGCCGTGGGTGAATTTTCTAAGGGGATGCAACGCCGCATCGGGCTGGCGCAGGCACTCATCAACGATCCAGACCTTATCATTCTCGATGAACCGACGGCGGGACTTGATCCGATTGGTTGCCGCGAGATCAAGGACTTGATCATCGCCCTTGCGAAGCGCGGCAAGACGGTGATTCTCAGCAGCCACCTGCTCTCGGACGTGGAGGATGTTTGTGATCGCGTGGTGATTTATTACGGCGGCAAGGTGCAGGCGCTGGGTACGCTCAAGGAATTGCTAGCCAAGCCGGACACATTGCGCATCACGACGCCGGTGTTGTCGCGCGAAACGATGGAACGCGTATTGGAAACCATCCGCAAGGACGTATCGAGCGACAAGGTGCGCGTGGATAATCCGACACAGAATTTAGAGAGCTATTTCCTCGAAGTGGTGGAGAAGGCGAAGCAAGCCTCGCAACAGACCAGCGGCGCGCAATCCGGTGCGCGCGTGGCGGAATATCTGCGTGGCGATGCGGCGACGCAATCTGCGCCGGACAAGGTTTTGGAGAAGCTCACATTGCCGACGGCGACTGCGGGTGCACCTGTCGCAAGCAAGTCTGCCGAGCCAACCGTCAACGAGAAGAAACTGGATGCGCTGACCAAAGCTGAACCCGCACCCGCGCCAAGCCAGCCAACCCCTGCGCAACAGGCGAAGGCCGAAGACTTGGCGAAGGCAGATGAAAAACTTTCTTCGTTGCTTGGCGGGAAGAAGAAATGAGTCGCATGAGTCCCATACGTCGAATCTCTGCCTGATCAAATCATGCAACAACTTTTCACCATCGCAGGACTGACTTGGAAAGCTGCCTTCCGCTTCCGGTTGTTCATCGTCGTGGCGGTGTTGTTGCTTGCGGCGGTGGTGGGTTTGCCGATGCTCATCAAGGACGACGGCACGGCGCGTGGCTTTACGCAGATTTTGCTGACCTACACATTGAGCACCATCACGGCACTGCTTGGTTTGTCCACGCTTTGGTTGTCCTGCGGCACGCTGGCGCGGGACATCGAGGAATGTCAGATGCAGATGGTGGTGGTGAAGCCCATCGCGCGTTGGCAGATCTGGCTCGGCAAATGGCTCGGCATCGTATCGCTCAACGCTGCATTGCTCGTGATCTCAGGCGCGGGCGTGTTTTTCTTGTTGCAGATGCGCGCGACGAAATTACCACAACAAGAACAGGAGATTTTGCGGAACGAAGTCCTCGTTGCACGCGCGGGAGCAAAGCCGCCCACGTTTGACGAGGAGATCGAGCAAGCCACCAACGAGGAATTGAAGAAAGCGTTGGAGCGTGCGCCGGTGACGCCGTCGGAAGTCCCCGTGTTGCGCCAGCAGATCAAAGAAGGATTGAAATCTGATCTTCAAAACGTGCCGTCGGGCTACGAACAGAGTTGGAAGCTTGATCTGGGTTTCGCGAAGAACTTCATCCGCAAGCAGCCACTTTTTCTGCGCGTGAAGTTCAATACGGCGGTGAAAAGTCCATCGGGCACATTCGATGTCTATTGGCGCGTCGGAGTGCCGAAGGAAACAGCCTACTGGCAGACGCCCGTGCCGATGAGTCTCGCGCCGGAAACATTTCATGAGTTTGAGATCCCGCCCGACCTCTTCGACGAAAACGGAATCCTCACGGTGACGGTGATGAATCCCAACCCGGTCTCGCTGCTCTTCACGACGGAAGAAGGCATCGAAGTGTTGTATCGCGAGGGCGGGTTTGGGCTGAACTTTGCGCGTGGGCTTGGCATTATTTTTTGCTGGATGGCGTTGTTGGCGACGCTAGGACTGGCGGCGGCGAGCTTCCTGTCGTTTCCGGTTGCAGCATTTGCATCCATGGCGGCGTTGGTGGTGGTGTTCTCGGCGGGGACTCTTTCCACCGTCGTGGCTGACGGCACGATCATGAGTTACAACCAGGAGACCGGCGAGCGCGGTTCTGCTGCGCTGGACTTTGTTGCCGTACCGTTGTTCAAAACCATCCTCACAGTCATCAATCTGGCAAAAGACTTTTCTCCGATTGACGCATTGAGTGCGGGTCGCAGCATCACTTGGGCGGAGTTGGGACGCGCGTTCACTCAAATCGTGCTGCTGCTTGGCGGCATCATCGCCACGTTCGGCATCTGGTCGTTCAACCGCCGTGAACTCGCCACGGCCCAAAATCAATCATGAGACGCAGGAAGCCTCAGTTCAAAGTTACAGGTTACGGGTTGCAGGTTTTGTCCTGCGATGCGCTTCGTGATCATTCAACTTGTAACTTTCAACCTGAAACCTTCAACCAATCCTGATGAACGATCGCCTGAGAAAATTCATCCTGCTCACGCTCGCCGTGGTGCTGCTCATCGGCTCGACGCTGATGCAGCGTGTGTTGAACAAGGATCGCGACGCGCTCGGCCTGACTCGCGTGACGCCGCTGGAGAATGCGCCGCCGTTGCTGGCGTTCACCACGGTGGCGCTGGGTGGATTCCGAGGGTTGATCGCCAATGCGCTTTGGATCCGCGCCACGGAGATGCAGGAGAACGACAAGTTTTTTGAGATGGCTCAACTCGCTGACTGGATCACGAAGCTCGAACCGCATTTCGTTCAAGTCTGGACAGTTCAGGCGTGGAACATGTCCTACAACATCTCGGTGAAGTTCAAGGATTTTGAAGATCGCTGGCGCTGGGTGCAACGCGGCATCTCGCTGCTGCGCGACGAGGGATTGAAATACAATCCTAACGAGGTGTTGATCTATCGCGAACTGGCGTGGCAATTCCAGCACAAGATGGGCGCGAACCTCGACGATGCGAACATGGTCTATAAACAGGCGTGGATTTACGAGATGGCGACGGTGTTCGGTAAAGGCGAACCAAAACTCGACGCATTGCTGAATCCAAAGACGGAGGAGGAGTTGCAACGGCTCAACATTTTGACGAACAAGTTCAAGATGGATCCGGCGTTCATGAAAGAGGTGGACGACAAGCACGGGCCGCTGGAATGGCGGCTGCCAGAAGCTCACGCGATCTACTGGGCATCACTCGGACTCAAGGCAGCGGCGGAAAATCCGACGAAGGTGAAGCCGGATGAGTTGATCCAACTTAGGCGCGTGGTCTATCAATGTATGCAACTGAGTTTGCAG
>JANPGI010000354.1:0-15368 GCA_031423875.1 Verrucomicrobiota bacterium
CGTGGGCTACTTCAGTTTCAACGGCAATCTGGACACCTGCATCACCATCCGCACCGCGTTGCTCAAGGACGGCAAAGCCTACGTGCAAGCCGGCGGCGGCTGGGTGAACGATTCCGAACCGGAAGCGGAATTTCAGGAAACGGTCAACAAGAGCAAAGCCATGCTCAAAGCCGTGGCGCTGGCTGAGTTGTTTGCCAAATGTCCGTAGCAGCCGACGTGAGGCGGCTCAATCTGAAAAGACTGAAAGAGCGAGATGAAACGCGAAGATGCCAAGCAGCACATCGAACAAATCCGGCGTGACAAGTTTGGGATTTCGGCAGACGGCACCAAGCAGCCGAACGCTTTGGAACGCGACCTTCGCGCGGCGCTCAAGAACTTGGCTGAAGAACTGAACGCAAAAGAAACGCACTTCATTCTCGAACTGCTTCAGAACGCCGAGGACAACACGTATCCGGCAGGAGTCGAACCAGAGTTGTCAATTTCCGTGGAGGTCAATGATCCGACAGAAACGGGTGGTGACGGGTGTCTCTACTTGCTCAACAACGAGGTTGGTTTTACGCACGAGCAAGTCTGGAGCTTGTGCTCGGTCGGCCAGAGTACAAAGAACAAGGCTCGTGGTTACATTGGCGAGAAGGGCATCGGTTTCAAGTCGGTATTCCGTGTGTCTGACCAACCGCACATTTTTTCCAACGGCTACCAGTTCTGTTTCCAAAAGCCAAACGGATTGGACGAACTTGGCTATATCGTTCCTCGGTGGGTGGACTTCGTGCCTGACGTTGTTCGGCTAGGCTTCACAGGCATTTTTCTGCCGTTGGTCGCTGGCAAACGCTCAGGAATTGCCGAGAAGCTACGGGCTGTTCCACCAGAGACAATCTTGTTTCTCACTCAACTCCGGCGGCTGGGAATTGGGCAGGGGCATTTCGTCGCTCGCGACAAAACGTCGGGAGTGGTGAAGCTGTCTGCGGACGCCGCCGAGTCGCTCTATTTCGTACACCGTAGGACTTGGCCGAAGCCGAATGACTTGGTCGAAGATAAGCGAGTTGGCATCAACGAGCGCGAAGTGACGGTTGCTCTGCCATTGAAATCAACTCGACCGTGTAGCGGACGGGTATTCGCGTTCCTGCCAACCGAGTTGGATACCGGCCTGCCCTTCCTTGTGAACGCCGACTTCCTGTTGTCAGCCAGCCGTGACAGCTTGCTGGATGACCGCCGCTGGAATCAATGGCTGCGGGATAAAATCGCACCGACGTTCGTAGAAGCATTCCTGTCAGTCTTGAATGAGCCGGAGTGGAAAGCTGATGCGTATCGGTTTCTGCCGCTTGCCTCTGACTTGACGCCCGGCTCTGAATTCTTTGTGGCAATCGTGGGGGCTATTCAATCGGGACTTCAGGTGGAGCAGTGCATGCTCACCAAAACCGGTGATTATGTCTTGCCTAAACAGGCGCATTTCGCAGGTCCATTGGCCAGCCGTATTCTTCGCGACGCTCCACCGGAGCGAGCCACCGTAGCGTTGCTCCATCCTGATTTGGATCGCCACTGGGAAAGACTAAAACCACTCGGCGTCAAAACACTAGAGTTCGTTCAACTGTTCGACATGTGTAACGACGACGCGTGGCTGAAAAGTCGAGATAACGATTGGTGGGAAACCCTTTGGGAGCTTTGCGCCAAGTGCGATGTCTCCGCCGAAACCGTTGGTTCATTTCCCATCCTACGCTGTCGGGACGGCATCTGCCGTCCGCTGTCATCCGGCATCTTCTCCAATGCCGAGGAACAGCCAGCGCCTACGGGAATTCCTTCCGACTGGCCTGCCGCTCACCTTCTCGACGCGGACCTCCAGAAGCGAGTTCAACTAAAACCAGCCGTGTGGGCGTGGTTAGTCAAAGTTGCCGGTCTGCGCCCATTCGCGGTTCAGTCCTACATCACGAACAAGCTACTCGATTGGATGCGGCAACAAACGGGTGAGCACCTCATTGAAGCCACGCGATTCATTGCCGCGAATCTCAAGCATCTCGACACGCCGACTCGCCAGACGCTCCGTGAAAAAATGACTTGGCTGCTCGCTGATGGAAAAGTTCTTCACCCTGAAGCACGCGTGGGCAGAGAGGTCATCACACCTGAATGCTTGGAGAATGACATTGGCTGGAATCTGCTGTTCTGCGCCCTCGACCGACACTTCTTCGTCATCCACGACGAGTACTGTGCCGGATTGTCAGGCGATTCCCTTGCGGAGTTACGGGAAATGTTCAAGGCATGTGGAGCAACGGCGTTTCCAGACCCGCGATTGCGGGAGATGAATCCCGGTGACCCACACTACAACGAGGCTCTTGTACGATGCGCTAACGCCGTTAATGGAACACCAAAACTGCGTGATTGGGCGGCACCCGGTTGGTTGCTTGGCCTTGAGAACGTCGAGCAGACCGCCAACGGCCAACGCAAAGTTGAAGCCTTGGAACGGTGGCTGAAGGCGCTGGGGCCGGACTACGCGAAAAAGCTTCTGCATTGCAGCAAGCCCGACTTTCAAGGCGACTGGCAACAGATAAACGCTTGGTCAGAGTTTGGCGGTGCGCTCCACACGAAACCTTGGATGCGCACCACCCAGGGTTATGTGGCACCGCCGACCGCGTATTTGGACACGCCGGAGTTCCGCGAATTCTTCGGCGACTCCGTTGCATACGTTAAGACAGACATCGCGACGCCACTGCTGGAAAAGCTCGGCGTTCGTGTTCACCTGACTGCCGAAGTGCTCATCGGCCAGCTTCGCACAATTTCTGGCAGCGAGAATCCTGACCCCGTGTTGCTGGCGAAGATTTATCGCCGGCTTCAGGATTCCACTTTTGATGTGAATCTTTTCCGCCGTGAGAAGCTTATTTTTCTTTCAGAGCCAAAGCCGCGCTGGCTTTCGACAGAGAGGCTGGTTTGGGAAGACGCAGTCGAACTGTTCGACGACGACTTCGGTTACGTCTCCCTGACTTACGGCAAAAGTGAACTGCATCGCTTCTTCACCGAGACACTGAAGATTCCAGTTATACCAGAACTCAGGCACTATGCGACTGCTTGGAAAAGCCTGTGCTTCGCAGCTACGCCAGACCGATCCGCTGTCGAGAGGAAGCTCAAAGTGATTCTCACGCGGCTAGCTGACAGCCAGAACGAGTTGTCCAATTCTGATTGGTGGCACGCACTCAGGCCACAGCTTCGCGTTTGGACTCTCGCAGGCGAGTTCCAACCACCTGCCCGCGTCTATTTGCCCGACCATTCCGTTGCGGTCGAGCTTTTTGCTGGCGAAGGCAGAATCCATGTCGCGTTTCCACCCAAGCCAAGTCGCACAGTGTTGAGCTTTTTGCGTTGGATGTCGTGCCCTTCACTAGCCAGCGCGGTCCAGACAAGACTCGCCGAGACGATAGGTGAATCTACGCGCACTGAGGCAGCCTATCTGACACTTGCTGCTAAAAAGCTGTGCGTGTTTCTGGTGTGCAGCCATCAGGGATGGCAGGACCGCCGTTCGCCTCTCTTAGCACTGCTTGAAACCGCTGAGGTTGGCGTGACGGCCATCACTGTCGAATACTCCCTCCGCGATAACCTCGGCGCGGGAACTCAGCCGCAGTCCCGCGACGCCTATTGGGACATATCCAAACGTCGTTTACTGCTTCGCGATGGCGTTGACTCCGAATCCCTCCGCGGCGCGGCAGCCAAAAGTATTGCAGCAGAGTTCTTCGGCGAAGCCGCAAGCACCGCGATGCAGGCGGACTTTTTCTTTCTGCTCACCGTTTTGTCGGAACGCGCTCGACAGTTGGAGGAAGAACGGAACTGGCGGCTCACACCGGAGCAGCAGGAATGGCTGCCGGAACAATACCGACAAATTTTCAACACCGAACTCGATGAAGTGGAACAGCCCCCGGCTCCCCGTACGTTAGCGATTCCGCTGCCGGTTGGAACCACGGCCACGCCGCCCGTCGATCCAAACTCCCAAACGAATTTTGCAGTTGGCGAAACGGCAGCCACGCAAACCACCAGCAGCACGGGGAATCAAGCCGCTCCGGCAACTCCGGGACATGCCGGACAGGAGACGCCTCGCGCTGATTCACCAACAACCAGTCACGCACAAGAAACCCAAACACAGTCGGCAAACGACGCCCCAATTGAACTGCACGATGCCGAAACAATGTCCGCTGAAGTTATCCCGGTGCGGGCCCACATACGCTCTCGCACGGCGAGGCCGAGACGTGAGCAGACAGATGGGAGCCGACGTGAAACGGAGAGTGGTTTGACCAGCACTTCTGCCGAGGACAAGGCAGCCTTGGAACGCTGCGGTCGACAATTTGCGGCGAAGCAACTCGAAAAAATGGGCTACACAAAAGTCGAGCCGATGGGGCCGCAAAATCCAGGATTTGATCTGCGGGCGTTTAAGCCGGGCGACACGCTAAAAGTTGAAGTGAAGTCTCACGCACGAGAAGCCAGCAGCGTCTTTGTCTCACAACGCGAATATGAAGAATACCTGACAACGCTCGGGGTCAACGGAGAGACGTGGGAACTGTGGAACGTCGAGAACTTGGCGAAGTCGTCAGGGAAGTCGCCCACGATTCAGCGCGTCGGGCAGATCCCGGAGTCAGCGATGAAGGAAAGCGGCTATTGGGTTAATTTGAGTCAGTGTTCGCAAGAGCCGCCCACGGCGGGAACAGCAGACCCATAGCCTGTGAGCCTGTGTATGCAGCACAAGATCAAATGGTGTTACCTTTGTCGAAGCACGGAGGATCTGACGCACGACCACATTCCTCCAAGGAATCTGTTTCCGAAAAACCTTCGCACCAACCTCATCACCGTGCCCTGCTGCAAATCGTGCAACGAAAGCTTCAGCAAACTGGATGAGCAGTTCCGGGTCTTTGTCAGTTCGGCAGCCAATGTTTCCGAAACGGGCAAGGCTGTCATGCGAAGCAAAGTACTTGGTGGCTCGCTCAAGAAATCACCCGCGTTGAAAAAGCAAATGGCGAAAGATGTTTTCAAAGGGACTCTCAAAACTGCGTTCGGCCCGGTCACTGTCCCGTTAATTGCAATGGATCGCGCTGTCCTGAACCCCTTCTTCACGCGTTTTACCAAAGGCTTGCTGGCAACCTTCTACCCGGACATTGACTACTTCAAACTGAAGTTCGTCGTAGCCCAACTCAACCAGTTTGGGGCGAATCATCCCACGTTCAAGGCGGTCACTTCGATTCTCAAGGCCGACCAGCGAGGCGGCGGGGTGTTTCGCTTTTGGCATGGTGTTTCGCAGGAGCAGCGAACAACTGGAGTTTGGATTTATCAGTTTTACGACGCGGCATTGTTCATGGTGAACCACGGCGCACCTTGAATCTGGGGAACGCGGCATTGTTGACACGCATCCTCTCGGAATGAAACACTGACACCCATGAGCGACGAACTTTTCCCCGCAGGCCTGTGGACTGGTTTTTACAACTACACTGGCCCGAAGGACAAGCGTCGGATGGATCTACATCTGACGTTCTCCAATGGGCGGATTTCAGGAGAAGGAAACGATTGCATTGGTTGTTTTCTGATTCATGGGAATTATGACGCGGCCTCTCGTGAATGTAGTTGGGTCAAACAGTACGTCGGCAAGCACGCGGTCTATTACCAAGGATTCGGTGAAGGCAAAGGCATCTGGGGTACGTGGAAAATCCGCATCGAACACGGTGGGTTTCATATCTGGCCGCTACGTTCCGGCTCCGGGGATGCGTTGTCAGAAGTTGAGGAATTATCGTATCCGGTCAAGGTGGCGTCAAAGACGTTACATCTTGTCGAACATTGAGAGTCAGATGGGTTTTCAACATACCGGAGTTGATCTGTGAGAATCGCACTGGCCCGCCTCGAATCGCCGGTTCGAGATAAAGGTGATGCGCTCGCTCGCATGGCCCACATTTACGAGCAGGCGGTGGCGGATGGAGTTGATCTGGTCGTCTTTCCCGAACTCGCCATGCCCAAGGAAAGGGGAAATGGTCTTGCTGATTCACGTCTGATTTTCTCGCGGCTTGATTTAGACCGGCTCGCTGTTCAGACCGGCACTGTCCCCCTGCTTGTTGGTTGCACAGTTCGCCCGCTTCCCGAAACGCGCCAATTGCATAGCAGTGTGGCCGTCTTTTCTCTGCTTGATGGTGAGATTCTGGAATTGGAGTTTGCTGCTCCTCGCACGCAATTTTTGCGCTATCGCGGGCGGGTGATCGAGACGATGATCTTCCGCAACTGTTGGCTCGGTCAGGAGCAGCTTCATGAGTATTATCGGCCAGACAAGCTCGGCGCTTTGGGTGCGACGGTAGCTCTCGATTTCTTTGAGCAAAACCGCTTCCAAGGTGGGGCTTTGGGCGTCACTGCCAAGAGCAAACCGCTCACCGCTTACTGGCACCTGTTGCAACGCGACGCAAATCCGGTTTCGGATAGCGGCACCATCAGGGCGGATGTGGTTTCAGGCGCTCGCCAAATCAGTATGCAGGGCGATGCCTGTATTGTCGTCGATCTCGCCAGCAGGTGGCCGGCAATCCCTGGTTCAAGTTTGATTTTGGGTTGCGCCGCCCAATTGCCAATCAGGGTTGGTAACGCGGAAGTCGTGGTTGAGGTGCTGCGAACCCACCTTCAGTTCAGAACGGGGATGATGTTCCGTGGCGAATTGGCTGACGACGCGGGAATGTTGTTTGTTTATCCTCAGCCAAAACGGGCTTCGTTTTACATGCGCAACACGAGGCTGCCTCTCTCTTGTGCTTACATGGATTCCGAGGGGGGTATCCTCGAAATTCATAATCTGGAGCCGCTCAATTGCACTTCGGTTCGTTCTACGTCCGAGGAAATCAGGTTTGTGCTGGAGGTCAATCTCGGTTGGTTCGCGCGTCACGAGGTTAGCATCGGGGCACGCATGACGATAAACCAGACGACGCCGGGAGATTGCTTTTTTGAGACAAGCAATTAGGCCGCTGTGCTTTCAGGCATTAAGCCCTTGCGGATAGAATTTGAAACAGTTGAACAACACATTTGCCCCATCGCCGACCCGAAGGAACGCGCCGAACACGTCATGCTCGTGGACCTCGCGCGCAACGACATCGGGCGCGTGTGCGATTTCGGCAGCGTGCAGGTCAAGGACCTGATGATCATCGAGCGTTACACCACGTCATGCACATCGTGTCGAGCGTGGAGGGAAAACTTTCCGCTGGCAAAACGCCCTACGATCTGATGCGCGCGACGTTTCCGGCGGGCACAGTGAGCGGCACGCCGAAGATTCGCGCCATGCAGATCATCGCCGACCTCGAAGGCACGACCCGCGGGCCGTATGGCGGTTGCGTGGGTTACTTCAGCTTCAACGGCAAGCTGGCGGCGGCTGGGTCAACGACTCCGAACCCGAAGCGGAATTTCAGGAGACGGTGAACAAGAGCAAGCCCATGCTCAAAGCTGTTGCCTTGGCGGAGACGTTCGCCAAAAAGTAATCCTCGCGCGCTACTTCTCCTGCGCGGGTTTCAACGCCACATCATCCAGATCAAGCCGGTAGAGGATTTGATTGTAGTCGTAACGCGGCGTGGGGTGCGGACGGTCAGCGAAGGTTTGGGTGTACGTGCCCTCGAAGAGCAGCACAGGCGAATTAGCGGACGTGAATTCAGGATGCAGACGCGGATTGTAGAACGTGTAATTCTCGTGGCTCAGGATTTTGACGGCCTTACCCCACGGACCAGTCGGTGACCGCGCTTCCGCATACCAAAGTTCGCCGAACGCGGACGGCTTGCCGAATTTTTCCATGAACACCGTCACCCAGCGCTGGCGAAATGAATTCCACGCGATGTGGCCGCTGTGCGGTTTGACGGTTTTTCCATCCGGGGAAACAAGTTGCTCCTGCGGCTGCAACACTTCCCACGTGTTGGAATCCTGCCAGCCTTCAAACGTGGCCGGACAACGCAATCGCGGAAAGGGATCGCCGAACAACACCCACTCCCGCCCTGCCCCGTCCGTCCAAAACGTCGGATGACCCTCCGGCAACGGCGGGTGCTTGGGCGTCTTTTCTGACTTCGTCCACAACACGCGCACCTTATCGAAGCTGGCTTTGGTGTCATTCCATTCACACAGACCGTATTCGTAAGCCTCCAGCGGCGGTTTGATTTTGGAATAAGTCGCCACGAGATGCAACGCGCCGGTTTTGTCCGGCAACGTCACGTAAGCCGTGATCCAAGTCGGGCCGTCGCCGGGCATTTTGGCGACGCCGCGCGGCGTGCCTTTGTCATTCGTGAAGTAATCCAGTTTCAACTTGAGCGGTGGCTCGAACTTTTCCAACGGCTGGATCGCGCTCGTCGCACTGCTGGAATCAAATATGCCGAGCGGATGATTTGCGAGCGTCGAGTCGCCCCAGAGCCAGAACATGCGCCCGCGATACACCGCGTTCTGAACGCTGTCGCTGCCAAGCACGCCGGACTCGCGCCAATCCAGATCACTGCCGAGCTTCTGGCTTTCGGCGAATAATCCCGCACCGGTGATGCGACCGATACGCTTCGCGATGATGATGCGTTTGACTTCGACACGCAGCGTTTTGCCCGGCTCAGGTTTCAAGCGCACACCGCGATAGCCGAATCCGTCTTTGGGCACTTCATAACCGTTGCCGATGACATCGAACCACGTCTCGCGTCCCATGAGTTCCGGCGCATCGAACGCGATGACGCCCGCGTTGTCCGAGAAAAATCGCATCTGGTGCGTGGTGCGCAGTTCCACCAGCGGCACCGGCCAGCCACTGCCTGCCTCGACGATCTCGATGAGACACGGCGATGTGCCCGCTGCCGCAGCAACGCAAAAACCCGCGCTCCACAAGATGAAGGCACAAGCCGAACTGCGAATCAGGGATGCCACGTAATCAATCATGCTGATGCGAAAGTCTGTCGCACGAGATGGCGGGAGCAAAGCTCGATGTTGCTCCGTCAGCGATCCGAAATGAGCGGCGCGCAGACGATTGAGCATCTTCCTTCTCTCTCGCTTCGAGAACCGGTAAAGTGCGCGCCCTGTGGCAGCAACACTTTACGATTTGATCCCGCGCGATGAGAAAATCAGCAACGATGTGTTGCTCGGTCGCTTCCTTGAATACATCGAAGGACGGAAGCTCCAACTCTATCCCGCGCAGGAGTCGGCCATCCTGGAATTGTTTGAGGAGAAGAATGTCATTCTCAATACGCCCACCGGCTCGGGCAAATCGCTCGTCGCAACGGCGCTGCACTTTCAGGCCATCGCCAAGGGTAAGCGTTCCATCTACACCTGCCCGATCAAGGCGCTGGTGAACGAGAAGTTCATGGCGCTGTGCCGTGAGTTCGGCCCGGACAACGTCGGACTCAGCACCGGCGACGCTTCGGTGAATCGCGACGCACCCATCCTCTGCTGCACGGCGGAGATTCTCGCGAACATCGCGTTGCGCGAAGGCGCGGCGGCCAATGTGCAGGACGTCGTCATGGACGAGTTCCATTACTACGCCGACCGTGAGCGCGGCGTCGCGTGGCAGGTGCCGCTGTTGACGTTGCCTCAAACGCGTTTCCTCCTGATGTCCGCGACGCTGGGCGACGCAACCTTCTTCGAGGAGGAACTCACGCGACTCACTGGTCGTCCAACTGTGGCCGTTACCTCCACCGACCGGCCTGTGCCGTTGGCGCATGAGTATTCCGAACTGCCGCTCGCCAAAACTCTGGAAAGCCTCGTCGCTGACGGTCGCGCGCCGGTGTACGTCGTCCACTTCACGCAACTCGAAGCCGCCCAGAGCGCGCAGGATTTCACGAGTATCAATGTCTGCACGCGCGACGAGAAAGCCGCCATCGCGAACATGCTGGAGGGCGTCAAGTTCACCAGCCCCTACGGGCCGGAGATCAAGAAGTGGTTGCGGCACGGCATCGGATTGCATCATGCCGGGTTGCTGCCGAAGTATCGCGTGCTCATCGAGCAACTCGCGCAGAAGGGTTTGCTCAAGGTCATCTGCGGCACGGACACGCTCGGCGTCGGCATCAACGTGCCGATCCGCACCGTGCTATTCACTCGGCTCTGCAAATACGACGGACAAAAGACCGGCATCCTGAGCGCGCGGGATTTTCATCAGATCGGCGGTCGCGCGGGGCGAAAAGGTTTTGATGACAAAGGCTGGGTGGTCGCGCAAGCGCCGGAACACGTCATTGAAAATCTCAAGCTCGCGGAGAAGTCCGCGCGCGATGGCAAGAAGTCTGTGAAGCGTCAGCCGCCGGAAAAGAATTTCGTCAACTGGGACAAGAACACCTACGTCCGCTTGATCGCGGCGGCGCCGGAAAAGCTCACGTCCCGCTTTCAGGTCACGCACGGGATGTTGCTAAATGTGCTCAGTCGCAAAGGCGACGGCTGTGCGGCGATGCGAAAGCTCATCCGCGATTGTCACGAAACGCCGCGCCAGAAGCAGGCCCACATCAAGCGCGCATGGCAATTGTTCCGCTCGCTGCTGGATCGCAAGATCGTAGAGTTTATCAATCCCCGTAGCAGCCGACGTGAGGAGGCTCAAACCTTAAGTGCGGAGTGCGGAGTGCAGAATGCGGAATCAAGTCAGAGTAACGACCACCCTCACCCTGACCCTCTCCCCCAGGAGAGGGAACAGCAAAGAACGACTTCCGATTCTTCGTCAGTAGATGTTTCAAACCCAGCACCAGATTTTGCCGAGACGCGGCAACTGATTCCCCCTCTCCTCGGGGGAGAGGGCCGGGGTGAGGGCGAGCAAAAAATTCGCGTGAACGTCGAGTTGCAGGACGATTTCTCGATGGATCAGGTGTTGTCGCTGTATCTGCTCGAGACGATTCCACTGATGGACCCGCAAGCGCCGGATTACGCGCTCATCCTCCTCACGCTCGTTGAGTCCATTCTCGAAGACCCGGCCGCCATCCTGCGCAAGCAACTCGACAAGGTGAAGGATCAGAAGATGGCCGAGATGAAGATGGAAGGCATCGAATACGATCAACGCATGGAGGAGTTGGAGAAGTGCGAGCACCCGAAGCCGAATCGTGAGTTCGTTTATTCCACGTTCAACGCCTTCGCGGCGCGGCATCCGTGGGTTGGGCAGGAAAACATTCACTTGAAATCCATCGTGCGCGAGATGTTCGAGGAATTCCGCTCGTTCGCCGACTACATCAAGCTTTACGAATTGCATCGCGCCGAGGGCGTGTTGCTGCGGCATCTGAACAGCGTGTTCAAAGTCCTCGCGCAAACCGTTCCTGACTCCGCCAAGAACGAGCAGGTGCGCGAAATGGAACTTTATCTCGGCACGATGATCCGGCAGGTGGATTCCAGTTTGCTTGATGAGTGGGAGAAGATGCGCGACCCGAATTATCGTCCCGGCGAAACCAAGGAAGTCCGTCCGCCCGGGGCCGAAGAAGCCGCGCAGGACATCACGCGCGACACCAAAGCCTTCACCGCAGCGATCCGCAATCGCATCTTCACATTCCTGCGCGGACTGGTGATCGAGGATTACGAGCAAGCCATCGCGAATCTCAGTTCACCGCAGGACAGTGAAGGTCAACCGTGGACCGCCGCCCGGCTTCAAGCTGCGTTAGATGCGTATCATGCCGATCACGAACGCATCTGTCTCGAACCCAACGCACGGAATGCCCGGCATACCTACGTTGTGCCCGCCGAGGACAAGAAATCCTGGCGCGTGCAACAGATGCTCGTTGACCCAGCGGAACACAACGATTGGGTGGCCGAGTTTGAAGTGGACCTCGCTGCGTCGCGCCAGCAGAACGAGCCGGTGCTGCGATTGCGACGGATTGGTTCGTTGACCTGACGCAATAGTAGCTCTAAGCAAGCGGCCGCTCCAACCGTCAGCCTTTCGAGCCGCGAAAGCCGCCCATGAAATAGATGACCAGACAGATCAGCAGAACCAGCCCCAGTCCGCCGCCACCGATGGCGGGACCGCCAATGTAAAACCCGCCGCCACCGAACAAGAGAAGTAAAACAACCACGAGTAATATTAGATTCATATGCGGTAAGATTAGCGCACTGCGGCGCGCTGCCTATGGGGTGTTCTCCCCTCCCATTCCGCTGGGATTCTGTTGTAGCGGCGGTCTGTGACCGCCGTGGTATCCAACCGCAAGAGTCGGCGCACACAGAGTGCCGCTACAGCAATGCCGGAGCGCGTGGTGGTGCGAGGCTACTGACGAGCCGGCTCGCGAGGGCGCTCGCCGCCCCAGCGGGGCGAAATCTTTGTAGATACGATCACGAGACAATTCCTAGCTCCGCTAGAAGCGGCATAGCAGAAGATGTGGCTCCTACGGAGCTTGGAAATGTTTTCGACCCGTGAACTACAAATATGCCGCGCCGCTGGCGCTCTGGTTGGAGATTGGTTTCACGCTCGCCCTCATCCCGGCCTTCTCCCCCGGGGAGAAGGTGAATCGTTCGCGGGTTTCTTGGAATGTCGTGCGGCGGAGTTGGCGGGATGCGCATCGAACAAACAGGAAACGGGAAACGGAATGTCCTCTCCTTCCGTCTTCGCTTTGATTCGACGCGACTCCGAAATGAACCGCGCCGGAGCGCAGCGAAGGCGGAAGGATCAGTCGCAGCGCGTGGATGTGGATGACGGGTGGAAAGAACCTACGCCTCATATTGGCGGATGTGCTGCGGCTGGTCTGCAACACAGCCGCGCTCCGGGGAAAAGCGGCGGTGAACGCGCCGACACGTCGCGCCGTAGTCTGACGAAGGCGGAAGTCCAGACGCTGCGCGAGGTTTGAAGATGCTTGGCTGGTGAGGGCGCGTCTTGGAGTGCGGGGGCAAGCGCAGCGCGACACCGCTTTGTGTGAAGCGTGAATCAATGCGCAACCGTTCGTGCCAGGCGAAAGCGCCGTCGCCGCGATGCTTTGCCGGCGCAGTCCAAGATGATTTGCGATGTTCGAGGACGCCGGGCCAGCGCGCCAGCGTTTGGAGTGCGATGGCTTTAGCACCGCTTTCGATAAAGGATGCGAGCGTTAAATAACAACCCGTTGAGAAATCTTTTCCTTTGCGAAGAAGTTTATTGCTGTTCCAGCGGGCAGGTTCTGTTCACGAAGAACGCGCTCAACGATTTCGAGACTGTTTTGCCCGGCGAACAACAGCAAATCGATATAACCATATTGCGCTCCAAACGCACCACCGAGCAGGCGACCGCTGTGAGCCGACTGCAATTTTTGATTCAGCGCATCTTCAATGGCAGATCGCTTCTCCACCATCTCCTTCGCTTCCGTAAAAAAGCGCGAATCAATGGAAACAAATACATAGTCAGCACCGGTGCCAGCCAAGGGGTTTTGGAGTTTCCCTTCAGCGCGATAATATTCGTTTACCAAATCGGAATGCGTGGTGCTGCCGACGATTATGTCGTCTCGGAGAAACCGGTTTGCCCTTTCTTCCCGGCTATACACAACGCCTGATTCTCCGGGTGGAAGTTTCTGCCAGCCCTTCTCAGCTTCGAGTTTTTTGATGAATCCGTGGAGTTCTTTGAGTGGAATTGCGTCAGCAAGCTGAGTGTCGTTGGATTCAATCTCGCCAATCCATTGTCCCGTTCCAAATTCGCCGAGTACTTCATCCAGAAAAAGGAATAAGGGACTCAAACGTTCGTTTTCTTTGCGGACGGTCGCAAACAACGGATGCCATACAGTGATGTCCACCTTTTCAGATTCGTTATCAATCTTGGGTGTGATCCAGAATTCCATCGCGTCGAACTTATGTCCGCCAATTTCCATTCGGATGCCTTCAATCGTACCAGGCTGACGGGACGCATAAAACGTCCAGCCATTCAGTTTGGGAGCGCGGCTAACGCAATAGATGGCTAGTAATTGACGGTGTAGTACGCCTTCCCCCGACAACGTGAAAGAATGGCCGACTCCCGCTGCTCCTGCTCCGAAGACCCAAGCTAAACCTGGAAATAAGTCATCCACACCTTTGCTAACCTCGGCAGCCAGATCAGCGCACTTGCCGCTTTCAATCGTCTGATAAAATCTTGCACCAACTTGTGAATACCACTGCCAGAATCTTTCGACCCGCGCTTTGAAGGTGAGTTCTTCTGTAGGCTGACGCTTCTTGAATAACGAGAACATGGCGCGTCAAATTACCCAGCCGCTCTGTAAATCAAAGTACTGTTTTGGTTTTGTAAGGAACGCTCTTCGCCAACTCACCGCCGGCGTCTGCCCCCAAACTTCGAGCGCGAGTGGGAGGACGGAATCTGCGGGCGCGATGGGCCGGCGCGGAAGTTTCCACCACCGGATTGCGGACGTGCTGGTTCTGGTTTGGCATCGCGGGACGGGCGGTTCGGCAACGTCGGACGGTTCGGCTGCGTTTTGAATTTCCCGAACTTCTTTTGCGGCGAGCCTTGCGGCTGGCGTTCGGGGCGCGGTGACTGACCCGGTTGCGGTCGGGATTGCGGGCGGCTTTGTTGCCGGTCTTGAAAGCGCTGCGGCCCGCGTTGGGGTTGACCCGGTTGGGGGCGTTGCTGCTGTCCTCCGGAGCGCGGACGGTCCCCGTCCGCAGCACGTCGCCCGTCGTGAGACTTCTGAAACTGCGGACGATTGCCGCGTTGTTCACCCGCTGCGACCGGGGACCGGTCGCGGTCCTTTGGCTGCGGACGCCGGTCGTCGAATCGTTGTTGCGAACGTTGCGGGGGGCGGGAGCGGTCGCCACGGTCATCGTTGGCTTTGCGTTCTTCGCGGGCGAGGCGGAAGTCCACCTGTTTCTTGAAGCTGTCCACCTTGGCGATTTGCACTTCCACCTTGTCGCCCAGGCGAAACACGCGGCGATTGCGCCGGCCTGTGAGTTGACCGCGCGCTTCGTCGAATTCGTAGAAATCGTCCGTGAGGCTGGAGCAGTGGATCAACCCGCTCATCGCGAGGCCGGACACGTCCACGAAGAAACCGAAGTTGCGCACGTCAATCACCAGCGCGGGATACACCGGCGGTTTCGGCATCGCCAGTTGCGCTTTCAGGAACGCATACATCTTCACGTCCTTGCTGTCGCGCTCGGCGTCGGCGGAATTGCGTTCGGTGTCGGAGATGTGTTCGGCGGTTTCTTTGAGCGAATGCGTCGGACCGTGGCTCGCTTGAAACAACGCGCGATGGACGACGAGGTCGGCGTAGCGGCGGATGGGCGACGTGAAGTGAGTGTATTTGGCCTTGGCCAGACCGTAATGCCCGAGCGGTTCGACGGCGTAACGGGCGCGCATGAGCGAGCGGAGAAAACCGATCTTGAGCGCCGCACCGATGGGAATGGTGTCGAGCTTTTGCAGGAGCTTCGAGACTTCGGGGCGCTTGGTGAGGTTGCCGCACGGGATGTGATGGCTGAGGACGTCCTCGCGAAATTCGTTGATGCGGCGCGCGTCCGGTTCTTCGTGGACGCGATAGATGGCC
>JANPGI010000355.1:0-6469 GCA_031423875.1 Verrucomicrobiota bacterium
TTGCCCAACGCGCGCAACGCCACCGCCGGCACGCTCAAGCAGCTTGATCCAAGCGAAGTCGCGAAACGCCCGGTCAGCGCGGTGTTTTGCGACTTCGCTTGGATCAAGCTGCTTGAGCGTGCCGGCGGTGGCGTTGCGCGCGTTGGGCAATGTCTTTTCACCAGCGGCGGCGAGTTTGGCGTTGAGCGCATCGAAATCTTTGTTCGCCATGTAAGCCTCGCCGCGCACTTCGAGCAGCTCGGGCGGGTTCTTGAGATTCAACTCCAGCGGGATGGCGCGCACGGTGCGGAGATTGACGGTGATGTCGTCGCCGAACACACCGTCGCCACGAGTGACGCCGAGTACGAGTTTACCACGTCGGTAATGCACGCTGATGGAAACACCGTCCACCTTCGGCTCTATCACGTATTCGACGTGGGCACGGCCCAGTTGCTTGCGGATGGTGGCGTCGAAAGATTCCAGAGCCGCAAGCGTGTTCTCGTCTTGGAGGCGATTGCGTTTGTCACGGTCGGGTTCTTCGTCCTTGGTCGGCTGCTCCGAACCTTCGACCTTCTCCAGCGAAAGCATCGGCTGAAGATGTTTAACGCGGGTGAAGCCTTCAGCGGGCGCGCCACCGACGCGTTGACTTGGAGACTCCGGCGTGACGAGCGATGGGAATTGTTTCTCCAAATCCTGAAGCTCCTTGAAAAGCTGGTCGTATTCGTAGTCCGTGATGTCCGCCTTTCCGATGACATAATAGGCGTGATCGTGCTGCCGAATTTCAGCAGCGAGCTTGGCGTGGCAAGTCTGGGCTTCTTTGAGTGTCACGCGGGAATTGTTCCGTCATTGCCGCATAGTTGGAAGATTTTTCTCGCTTCACGTTTCCTTAAGGTTGCCTCGCGTAAAGTCGCACCATGAAAACGAACTCAATTCAATTCACCGTCGCCTTGGTCATCACGGCTTTTGTCACCCAAGCCTTCGGCGACGATCCGCGCACGAATTCGTGGTTCACGACTTACTCCGGCAGATATGCGCGGATGTACACAAACAACGTCGCGAAGACCAACGGCATCTCTAGCACGACTTGGGGCAATGGCTCGCAGAATCAAACGACGCCAGCGTACTCCGGCATCCAGGAAGTCTATTCGTCGTCGAACTACGTCTATTTCCGCACGACAGGTCTCGGTCAGCACACGATGGGGCCGTGGTACAACGACGCCACCATCACGACGCTGTTCATCAACCTGCCGAAAAATTCCAAGACGCTCTATCGCATCCCGCGCAATCCGACGGTGCCCGGAACGAAAACTCTCATCGGCGGCGGCACGATTGCTTACACGGTGGACGGTCTCTCCGTGTTCGATTCGCGCGACGCGCTGGCCTGGAACGGCAGCACGGAAGCAATGTCGGGGAACACCACCGGCGGTCTCTGGTGGCGCGACGCGTGGCCGAATGAAGGCGTCACGTTCGATCCCGGCCTCGCGCATCAGCCGCAGGACGGCACATATCATTACCACGCCAACCCGCTCGCCACGCGCTACCTGCTCGGCGATCATGTGGATTTTAATTCCACTTCGAAGATGTTCACCGAATCCACGAACGCGGTGACGAAACATTCGCCAATCATCGGCTGGGTGCCAGACGGCTTTCCGCTTTACGGGCCGTATGGCTATTCCAGCGCGTCGAATTCTGCGAGTGGACTGCGCCGGATGGTTTCCGGCTACGTGTTGCGCAACGGCAGCAACGGCACGGACAATCTCACCAACTCCACCACCGCCACGGTGCCAGCGTGGGCTTTGCGCGCTTACAACGTTACGAGCGGCCTCATCCGGCCCACGGTCGCGAGCGGCAAACCGGTGAGCCGTTACACCGAGGATTACGCATATCTCGGCGACCTGACGAATTCCGTCACGGGAACAAATTATCTCAAGGGCACGGACTTTGATCTCGACGAGTGGAACGGCCGCTGGTGCTACACGCCGGAATTTCCGAATGGCACTTACGCCTACTTCACCACGATCAAGGCGGATGGCTCAGTCGCGTTTCCCTACATCATCGGACGGCAGTATTATGGCACTTTGAGTGGCGGCAGCGTCGGCAGCGTCACAGAAACCGTCGTCACCAATTTCGTCGGTGGCCCAAACCTACGCGAGACGATGAACACACCAGCGAAGTCTGGAAGCACCGTCACGCTAACCTGGAGTGCCGTCGAAGGCGGCACCTATCGCGTCGAGTCTTCAACGAACCTCACGACGTGGACAACCAACGCAACGGGTATTGCCGCCGTGTTGAACACTGGCAGCAATTCTCTCACGAGCACAGACACGATGAAATTCTTCCGCGTGAATCGCACCGCCATCGCCGCCTACGACGGAATACCCGGCGGCAGCGGCGGCAGCTTCGTTGCGCCCGGCGGCAGCGTAAGCCTCGGTAGCGGCACGAACATCACCATCACCATCACGCTCCCGACCAACCCGCCGAATCCGCCCGCAAACGCGCCGATCACCAGTGTCACGCTCGCCGGAGTTGCAGGCACGAGCGTTTCTTATGCGACCCAAGGCACGGTCATCGCGAGCTTTGCCCTGCTTTCCGGGACTCCGACCGGCACACAAAACATCTCGATTCAATTCCAGAACGGCCCGGTGCAGCCGTATCTGGTTTCGTTCACGATCAACCCATGAAGAAACTTTGTCTCGCGTGAGACGAACAGCGGGTCGGGGCAAAATCGTGTGTCGCCCCGGCCCGCGGTTGATTTGAATAGCTCCAAGCACCAATATCCAAGCACCAGTGAAGCACCAAACTTCTAACACCAAACTTCAAGTGCGCGCGCGATGCGGTTTGAATGTCGGGGCTTGGATGTTCTCTGGATGTTGGAGCTTGGTGCTTGGATGTTTGGTTTGCAGTGGTGCTTCTTTGGATATCTATATTACGCCCAAGTTCTCCGGTGAACCCATTCAGCCGAACTCACTCCGTTACGAAACGTCTGCGAAGGAAAATTTTTCCGTCACCCGCGTTAGTTATCTTCTCAGCGGCTTCGCACTGCAACGCGCGGATGGTTCTTGGCTGGAACTCACGAATCAAATCGCTTGGTTTGACATGGAGCGCAGCCGCTTGTCACAGCGCGTCACATCCGTCCCGTCTGGCGAATACCGAAGCGTGCGCTTCCACATCGGCCTCGACGAAAAAGTGAATCATTCTGACCCAGCGCAGTTCACCGCCGATCATCCGTTGAATCCAAACCTCAACGGCCTGCACTGGAACTGGCAGGGCGGCTACATTTTTCTGGCGTTGGAAGGCATGTGGCGTAACGCCGGTGGCGCAATTGATGGTTGGTCGTATCATTTCGCGCGCGATACCAACTACACCCGCATCACGCTCGCCGCAGAACTCAATCTCACCAACGACACCAAGCTTGAACTCGACTTCGATCTCGCCACTTTGCTTAACGCGCCGCGTCCGCTCTCGTTTGGCAAAGACGGTTCATCCACACACTCGCGCGATGGTGACCCCATCGCCGCAGTATTGGCGGCAAACCTTCTAGGCGCGTTTCAAGTTCATCGCGTCAGCACTGGCGGGGCGAGCGTCCTCGCGAGCCGGGGTGAAAGCGACGCCGACAGCGCGCGGGGACGCTCGCCCCATCAGCCTCTTTACCTACCGAAAAAATTCACGCCGTATCGCTTCCAGATGAGTGCCACGTTTCCGATTCCTGATTTACCGCGCGATAATCCGCTCATTGAAGAACGTGTGACGCTCGGCGAAAAACTGTTTCATGAAACCGCTCTTTCAAAGGACGGCACGATCTCCTGTGCTTCGTGCCACGATTCCAAACACGCTTTCACCGATCCCCGTCGGTTCAGCATCGGCGTACGTGACCAAGAGGGCACACGTAATGGAATGCCGTTGTTCAATCTCGCGTGGAAGACGATTTTCTTTTGGGATGGTCGCGCGCCATCGCTGCGAGCGCAGGCGTTGATGCCGATCCAAGATCACACCGAAATGGATGAATCTTTGACGAACGTAGTCGCTAAGCTGTCGGCTAAGACAAATTATTCCGCACTCTTTGTTGCCGCCTTTGGTTCACCAGAAATCACACCGGAAAAGATCGGCCTCGCCATCGAATCATTCCTGCTCACGCTCACATCATTCGATTCCAAGTTTGATCGCGCTCTTCGAGGCGAGACTGGACTCACCGCCGCCGAGAAGCGCGGCTTCGAGTTGTTCATGACCGAATACGATCCCCGCCGCGAACAATACGGGGCGGACTGTTTTCATTGTCACGGCGGCGCGTTGTTCAGCGATCATCAATTCCACAACAACGGTCAACATCTCGATGAGCATGACTTGGGGCGGTTCAAGGTCACCAAGCTCGATGCCGACAAAGGCAAGTTCTCCACGCCCAGCCTACGCAATGTCGCGCTCACCGCGCCCTACATGCACGATGGAAAATTTCGCACGCTGGAAGATGTGGTGGCGCACTACGATCACGGCATCCGTCGCACGCCGACACTTGATCCAAATCTGGCGAAACATCCGGCGGACGGTTTGCGTCTATCCCGACAAGATCAAGACGCGCTCGTGGCGTTTTTGCAGACATTGACCGATGAGAAATACTTGAAATGAAACGCCAACATCCAAGCTCCAAGCACCAGAGAAGCTCCAAATACCAACTTCCAAAGGCAACTGCGCCTCGATGCCGTGTTTGGAGCTTGATGCTTCTCTGGATGTTGGTGCTTGGAGCTTGGTGCTTTCCCGCCGCCGCTGCCCAAAAAAATATTTTGCTCATCATCGCCGCCGACTACGGCGCGGACAGCAGTTCGCTTTACAACTCCACCGCCAACGGCGCTACGCTTCCACCCACGCCGAACATCACTTCGCTCGTCACGAACACCGTCGCCACGACCAATGGCTCAACCGTGACGCTCAAGGACGCGACTCCACCAGCGGGCAAAGCGTTTTACAGCGTGGTGAAGTGATCGTTCATTTCTGCCGCGATCCGGCTCGCACGAGTTCTTGCACGGGTGGGCGCGCTGTTTATACTGCCGACCGCTTTTGAAATCATTATGAGCAATCAACCCATCCGCGTCGCTGTCACCGGTGCTGCCGGTCAAATCTCCTACTCACTCCTGTTCCGCATCGCTTCCGGCGATCTGTTCGGGCCGAACCAACCCGTCATCCTCCACCTCCTCGAAGTGGACATCCCTGAAATCCTCGAGAAGCTCAAGGGCACGGTGATGGAGATTGAAGACTGCGCGTTTCCGTTGCTCAAAGGCATCGTGGCCACCGGCAACATGGACGTCGGATTCAAAGACGTGAACTGGGCGTTGTTTGTCGGCGCGGCGCCGCGCAAAGCGGGGATGGAACGCAAAGACCTCCTCGGCGCGAACGGTAAAATTTTCGTCGGCCAGGGCAAGGCGCTGGAGAAGAACGCCGCTGCCGATGTCCGCGCGCTCGTGGTCGGCAATCCGTGCAACACGAACGCGTTGATCCTCATGAACAACGCCCGCAACATTCCGCGCGACCGCTTCTTCGCAATGACGCGCCTTGATGAAAACCGCGCCAAGGCCCAGCTCGCGCAGAAGGCCAGCGTGGACATCACCGCCGTGAGCAACCTTGCCATCTGGGGCAATCACAGCGCCACGATGTATCCCGACTTTTTCAACGCCCGCATCGGCACGCGCCCTGTGCCGGACGTCATCAAGCACACCGAGTGGTTGGAAAAAGATTTCATCACCACCGTGCAACAGCGCGGCGCGGCCATCATCAAAGCGCGCGGACTCTCCAGCGCAGCGAGCGCGGCGAACGCGGCGATTGATACCGTCCGCTCCCTCGTAAATCCGACGCCGAACGGCGATTGGACCAGCGTGGCGGTCTGCACCGATGGCAGCTACGGCATCGAGAAGGGTCTGATGTTCAGCTACCCGATCCGCAGCACGGGCAAGAGCTGGAGCATCGTGCAGGACGTGCCACTGAACGAATTCAGCCGTGCGAAGATCGCAGTGACGGAGAATGAACTGAAGGAAGAGAAAGCACTCGTCAGCGACTTGATCCCGAAATAACGGACGACACCTCAGTTCAACAAATCTTCAAAGCCCCGGTTCGCGCCGGGGCTTTTTGTTTATCAACCCCTGCATCATTTTGCGAAGCTGGTTTCAAAACCCGATTGCCGCCGACGTCAGTCGGCGCAAACTGGAAGAATGGCGCGGACTCGCGTCCGCGACTACGAAGTTTTGCAAGAGCCTCCGCAGTAGCGCGGCAACGAGTAGAGTGTGGTAAATCATTCACGCGCCCCCTACTTTCCACCCGCTGCAGATGTTCGAGGCTGACACAGCCGCGCGCGTCAAATTCGTGACCGCCTCTTCGGGTCACACCCAGTCGCGGCCAGTTGCTTGAAGCTGACGGAGGATTCTTCCATAACGGGATCAATCGCGGGAGCAACGGCGTCCCAGGAGATAACCGACGAGCGCCCCGACGCCGACGCCGATGGCGATGG
>JANPGI010000356.1:0-4991 GCA_031423875.1 Verrucomicrobiota bacterium
CGGCTTCGCGTTTGGCGTCCTTCGCGGCGGCGGCGGAAACACCGTTGTCACGCTCACCAGTGCTGAGAACGATGTGGCCTTTGCCAGCACGCGCAGGTTCGCCTTTCTTCATGGGCTGAAGCACGCGCATGGATTCAGCGACGCGGATGGCGAACGAACCTTCCTTGGAATCGCCAAACGTGACGTCGCCATTCGAGGCTTTGATGGCGATCTCATAATCCAGAGTGATCACACCATTCGTCGGTGCGTGAAAGCGGACAGTCTGTTCATCCGAGCAAAGAATCTTTCCATCCGGCCCGACCCAATCATTCAGCGATTTGATGAAGCCTGTGTTCACGCCAGACGCGATGTCCGCGAAACCACGATGCAAGATGCGGCCTGTATTGGTTCTTTCCGTCCAGACATCCACGCCATTCACCGGACCGTGCGAGAACCACAGCGAGCGATGATGCGGATGATCGAACTCTTCACCGGGGACTTTGACCATCGGATAATTACGCGTCATCGCCACGCCGCCGGGCCCGATGATCGGATAACAGAACGGGCGCGGAACATTCGTGAAATAATAATCAGTGAAATGTTTGCCGTTGAGTTCCACACGCAGGATGTCGTTCGTTTGCGTGATGCGTACGCCGAGAGGATTGGAAGTCACCGCAGACCTGGGAGCGGCGCAGGAACAGAGAGTAAGCAGCGATAAGAGCGGAAGTGTGGCAAGGACGTTTGTTTTATTCAGTTTCATACGTTTCAAATCCTATCCGATTTTCCTAAACCTCGACGTCCTTGAAGAACATGTTCACTACATCCGCCTTGACTGGCTCACCCAGTCGCGACCGTGCGTCTTGTAAAGTCCGCCCGCGTCTGTCCCCGCATCAAACTCAGCCCGAACTTCTACGACGCCGCTAAATCCCTTTTCTTCAATACGAAAATAAAATCTGCGATCGCCTTTCACCGCCTTGTTTCTAAGTCGCATCGTAAAGTCAGCAACGTCATTTCGGAAACAACATGGCCACCCCTCTTTTTCTGGCGACGAGTTCGTGCCCCTTCTTGGGTGAGCAGATTTACACTGGGAACTTTAGGGAATGAAACGCGACTGGCAAGTTTTCCAGTAAGGAATTGAATCGGGCAACCCAACTTCAACTGGCGGAGCGCCCCTGTTTTTGGCATCATCCAGCCATGCGCTCGAAGCAACAGATCATCGAACTACTCCTGAACCCCGGCGTCATCGCCGTCGTCCGCGCCAAACGCGCTGATCAAGCGGTGCCGTTGGCAGAGGCGCTCGTCGCAGGCGGCGTCATCGCCGTGGAGATCACGATGACTACGCCCAACGCCATCGCCGCCATCCGCGAGGCGAGCGCAAAACTAGGTGACCGCGCACTCATCGGCGTGGGCACGGTGTTGGACGAGGCAACTTGTCTGGCGGCGATAGAGGCGGGCGCGCAGTTCATCGTCAGCCCGATCTGTCGCCGCGAGCTTGTGCCCATAGCGCACAAGGCGGGTTTGCCGATCATGCTCGGCGCGTACACGCCCACGGAAGCGCAGCTCGCGCATGAAGCGGGATCAGACTTCATCAAGATTTTCCCGGCGGACGGCCTCGGCGCGAATTACATCAGAGCCCTGCGCGCTCCCCTACCCCATCTGAAGATCGTGCCCACGGGCGGCGTGGATCTGAAAACCATCGGCGAATTCCTCAAGGCAGGTTGCGTGGCTGTGGGTGCGGGTTCGTCTCTGATCTCGAAGGAAGTTTTAGAGAACGATGACTGGGCGACGTTGACCAAGACGGCAGCGGCGTTTGCACAAGCGGCGAGATCGTCACGATAAAGTCACACGAATCCAGCCGGATACAGTTTCTATGATTTTGACAGGTTGTTCGTTCTAGTCCAACATCTGTGGCATGGTCGGGACGTATTTTTATCGGTTGTCATTATTTGTATTGGCGTTTGTAGCATCTCTAGCGGCATACGCTGAAGGTCCGTTGCAGCGGCTTCCAAACACCACACTCACCAACTTTCCCGCTCAACCGCCGCAGTTTGGTTACACAGTGACGAATGCCTTCACGGGATTGACCTTTTCCGAACCAGTTTGTATCGCCTCGCCTCCGGGAGAAACCAATCGCTTGTTCATCCTCGAAAAAGGCGGGAGCATCGTCGTCATCACAAATCTGGCGAGTCCGAACCGGAGGGTGTTCATGAGCCTGCCAGTCTTTACCTCAAGTGAGTCAGGGCTTCTTGGCATGGCGTTCCATCCCAATTACGTAAGCAACGGATATTTCTACGTGTTCTCGTCGCGCAATATTTCCACCACACAGGGCAGCGGCAACCACCAGTGCATATCCCGGTTTCAAGTCACAGCAACAAACGCAAACATCGCCTTACCGACGACAGAACTTTTCCTGATCCGCCAGATGGATGATGTTGGCAATCACAACGGCGGCGATCTTCACTTCGGCCCGGACGGTTACCTCTACGCATCGCTTGGCGATGAAGGCGCACAATACAATGGAAACGGAAACGCCCAAGTGATCACGAACAATTTCTTCTCCGCGATCTTGCGGATTGACGTGGACAAGCGCCCTGGAAATCTGCTTCCCAATCCGCATATGGCCAACAGCACGAATTATTTCATCCCCGCCGACAACGCGTTCGTGGGCGTGACCAATTTCAACGGCAAGACATTCGATGCTTCAGCCGTCCGCAATGAATTTTACTCCATCGGCTATCGCAACCCGTGGCGGATGTCGTTCGATCCCTCGACCGGATTTCTCTACGTGGGCGACGTGGGACAGGATCAATACGAGGAAATCAGCGTCATCACCAATGGAGCCAATGCAGGCTGGTCTTACTACGAAGGACTCCACCTCGCCAAACCGCTTTATCCGTCCGAGCCAAACATCCTCATCAACCCCCCGGCAGGGCTGACTTTTCCGATTCAAGAATATCCACACACCGGTGCCGCCAATTTTAGCGGTGACTCTGTTACTGGAGGATTGGTTTATCGCGGCACACGAATCTCTCAACTCTACGGTGCTTATATTTTTGGCGACTACGAGAGCGGCAACATCTGGATGCTGCGTTACGACGGAACAAATACGATCCCATTCCAACGCATCACAAGCGCAAGCAACCCCGTGGCGTTCGGACGGGATCCGCGCAATGGAGACGTTCTCATCTGCCAGATATCGAGCGGCCAGATCGGACGCTTGGATTACAACGCAGTTCCCGTCGGCGCGCCGCTGCCAGCCACGCTCGCAAACACCGGCGCGTTCAGCGATATGACAACGCTGACGCCTAACCCCGGCATCGTGGCTTACGACGTCAACACACCGTTCTGGTCAGACAACGCCCTCAAATCGCGCTGGTTCTCCGTGCCCAACACAAACCTCACCATCGGTTTCAACCCCAGCGGCAACTGGTCGTTCCCTACCGGCAGCGTATGGATCAAGCACTTTGAACTCGAACTGACCAACGGAGTTCCCGAATCACGCAAGCGCCTCGAAACCCGCTTCATCGTGAAAAACACCAACGGAGTTTATGGTGTGACGTATCGCTGGGATTCCGCCACCAACGCCACGCTCGTACCAGAGGCTGGCATGGACGAAACCTTCACCATTGATGAGGGTGGAACGCTACGAACACAGGCATGGCGTTACCCCAGCCGTTCCGAATGCCTCGCCTGCCATACGCCGCAAGGAGGATATGCCCTTGGCTTCAACACCGCCCAACTCAACCGCGATCTCGATTACAGCGGCAACATCACCAACCAGCTCGAAGCCTTGCAACTCGCAGGTTACTTCAGCAACACCCTCTCCAATCGCCACCTGCTCCCGGCTCTCGCACACGCCACAAACGATGCGGTGAGTTTTGAATACCGCAGCCGTTCCTATCTTGAGGCAAACTGCTCCTACTGCCATCAGCCCGGCGGCATCATCTCCACCATTTGGGACGCCCGCATCAGCACTACCGGACCTTACAACAACATCATCAACGGCGACGTAAGCAACAACTACGGCAACACCAACAACCGCGTCATCGTGCCGGGATCACTCGCCAACTCGGTTCTCTTCCAGCGCGTCGCCAACATGGGTTCATCACACATGCCACCGCTCGCCACCGCCATCGTCAACACTCAAGCCGTCTCGATCCTCGCCGCCTGGATCACCAACGAGCTGCCGAACTACGTCAGTTATGCGACGTGGCAGACCAATTACTTCGACTCGACCAATTCGCCCGCCGCCGCGCAACTCGCCGATCCTGATGCCGACAATGCCGACAACTACCTCGAATACCTCACCGGCACCAACCCCACCAACTCGACCTCCGGCTGGGGGATTTCGATCACCGCTTCAAACAACACCGCGCAAGTCCTGATCCCACATGTTGCCAACCGCGCCTTCGAGGTTCAGACCACCACGAATCTGTTCAACTCGAATTCTTGGAGCACGCTCAACATCCCGGCCAACGCGCCGTTCTATCCCATCTCCAATCGCACCGCCACCGTCTCAGAACCGGTGCAACCCGGAAACCCGCGCTACTACCGTGCGCGTGTGTTCGAGCCTTGAGCCAAAACTCTTAAAAAATGTCCAACAAGCACGAAAACTGTACGACCTGCGGACAAGACCCTTTTGCGCGACTGTTAAATAAAAAGGTTGAGACATTCTTCCTTGAGAAGAAATGATTTCTCCAACAGGAGAAATCATTTTTCAAACAGGAAAAATCTCCAACCTCTTTGCAAAATCATTTCTCCTCTTTGATTTGTCTCTAAACCTCTTTGCTTGGAGACCGAGCCTCCTAAAACAGTGACCGAACCTCTTGGAGCGGCGTCTCAAACCGTTACAAAAACCATCCCGACACCCTGTTTTGAGAGAAAACAAACAGGAGCGGAGATAAAATAAACAAGAAAAGTGGCCAAGCAACAAATTTTCTGTAAATTGATTTTTCATCTGAGGGGGAGTGGCGGGATTAGTTCTTCATGTTGAGGAAAGAGTTACCGGATTC
>JANPGI010000357.1:0-10206 GCA_031423875.1 Verrucomicrobiota bacterium
GCTCACGCTGGCGATGCCGATGACCGCCGCCGGATTTATGTTCGCCCGCATCGCGCTCGGATTGACGGAGGGCGCAAATTTCCCCGGCGCGATCAAGGCCACTGCGGAATGGTTTCCCGTGAAGGAACGCGCGTTGGCGACGGGAATGTTCAACGCCGGTTCAAACGTCGGTGCGATCATCTGTCCGCTCGGCGTGCCGTGGATGTTTTATCATCTCGGCTGGCCCGCGACGTTTTATATCACGGGCGCGATTGGTTTCATCTGGGTCGCCGCGTGGTGGTGGATTTACGAGACACCGGAGAAACACAAACGGCTCTCGAAGGAGGAACTGACTTACATCAAGGAAGGCCAACCGCTCACGAAGGAACGTCCGCCCGCAGTTCCGTGGCGCAAACTTCTGCGGTATCGCGCGGTGTGGGCTTACATCTTTGCGAGCATGTTGGCCGGGCCAGCGTGGGGCTTTTATCAATTTTTCCTGCCGGACTTCTTGAAAAAGAGTTTCAAACTCACGCTGTTGGAGATGGGTTGGTGGACGGGCGCGTTTCTCGCCATCGCAGCCATCGGTGGCGTTGTGGGCGGTTGGTTGGCGGGGCGGTTGTTGACGCGAGGATGGACGTTGAACTCCGCGCGCAAAGTTTCTTTGCTCATCTGCGCGCTCGCCGTCGTGCCGGTGTTTCTCGCGCCGTACGCCTCGAATATTTGGCTCGCGGTCTTGATCGTGGGACTCGCTGGCTCCGCGCATCAAGGCTGGTCGGCGAATTTGTTCAGCGTGGTTTCAGACACGATGCCGAAGGAGGCGATCAGCTCGGTGGTCGGGTTGGGCGGCTTTCTTTGTTTCTTCACTGGCGGCTTCGTCAACAAGATCACTGGTAACATTCTTCAAGCGACCGGTAGTTACGTTTCGGTGTTTCTCTATTTCTCAGGGATGTATGTCGTCTCGTTGATCGCGATTCAATTGCTCGTGCCGAAGATCGGAAAGGAAGAACGCAAGTGAACGCAGCCGCAAAGGAAGCAACCAAAACGAATGCCATAAGCTGCGCGTATCCGTGGACGCCCGATCAAGGCGACGGCACGTACCGCAATCCAGTTCTCTGCGCAGATTACTCCGATCCCGATGTCGTGCGGCACGGCAATGATTTCTGGATGACGGCGTCCAGTTTCAATTGCACGCCCGGTCTGCCGATCCTGCACTCGCACGATCTGGTGAACTGGACGCTGGTGAATCACGCGCTCAAAAATGTTCCCGACGAACGCTATGCCAAAGTTCAACACGGTTGTGGTGTCTGGGCGCCGAGCATCCGATTTCATGCGGGCAAGTTCTGGATTTTCTTTGCCGCGCCGGACGAGGGCATTTATGTGACGACCGCAACCGACCCGTGCGGTGCGTGGAGCGAGCCGTATTTGGTTCAGTCGGGCAAAGGGTTGATTGATCCTTGTCCGCTTTGGGACGAAGACGGTAACGCCTATCTTGTCCACGCCTATGCTGGCTCACGCGCGGGAATCAAACATCGTTTGCGCATCGCTCCGATGTCGCCAGATGGAACGCGATTGATCGGCGAGGGGCAGATCGTGTTCCACGAACCGGAGCGGCATCACACCATCGAAGGCCCGAAGTTTTTGAAGCGCGACGGCTGGTATTATATCCTCGCACCGGCGGGTGGCGTGGAAACCGGCTGGCAGGTCGCTTTACGTTCACGAAACATCTTCGGGCCATACGAGGACAAGATTGTTTTGCACCAGGGTAGCACCGCGATCAATGGCCCACATCAAGGCGCGTTGGTGGACACAGCGAATGGCGAGTGGTGGTTTTTACATTTTCAAGATACGGGCGTGTATGGCCGTGTAGTGCATCTGCAACCCGTCGAGTGGCGCGAGGGCTGGCCAATGATGGGCGCGCTCAACGGGGCTACAATAGCGGGTGAACCTGTGTTGCAACATGCAAACCCCAAACTTCCCGTTGCACGGATCGCCACACCTGCGACGAGCGACGAGTTCAGTTCCTCCAAGCTCGGACTGCAATGGCAGTGGCACGCGAATCATCGCGACGACTGGTTTTCGCTGACGGCACGGACGGGTTGGTTGCGGTTGTACGCCCAACATTCTGCTTCATGTGATCTCAATCAATCGCCCAACGTCCTGCTGCAAAAGTTTCCGGCACGCGAATTCACGGTAGAAGTGAGCCTGGACGCTTCTGGGGGCCGTCCTGGTGACGAAACGGGGTTGATCATCATGGGACGCGCCCATGCGGCCATCGCGCTGCGCAAAACGGAATACGGGACTCAACTGGTTTTCCGTAGCGGCGAAGATCGTGTGTTTGATGAAGCGTCGAATAATACGGCGGTGCTCCGTGTCACCGTGCGTGAGGGTGGTGTTTGCTCGTTCAGTCACGCTGGAAAAGACGGTGGATGGATCATGCTGGCCGAAACATTTCAGGCGCAGCCCGGCGTCTGGATCGGCGCGAAGGTTGGCGTGTATTGCGCCAGCGGGAACAGCGGAGCAGGGGGAGGCTTCGGGGACTTCGACTATTTCAGATTCGCACGGTGATGCCTGACAGAAGTTCTTGTTTTCAGGCGATTCATTTTTAGATAGCCGAGACGGAGCTGGACGACGAGGAACAAGGCTGCGTTCCGATTCAACCGCACCTTTCCAACCCTCTGATCACGGCTGCACGTATTTCAATGAGAGATGCCGTAAATCAAGGGATGCAGCAGGTGACATGAAGCAAATCTCAAGTCACGATGGGTCGTCACCCTATGGACACAGTCGAACAATTTTTGAATCGTTACAGCGTTGCGTTGTATCGTGTGCCCATTTATGGGGAAAAGCCATCCACCGGCGATGCGTCTAAGGTGTCATCATAGAAATCACCGCATAGCTCCAGTCACAAACAATCCATTCCTGATCCATACACAACCAAGAAACATAATTCGCATGAATATATTCAAGTATCCCCGCACGCGTTCAGTCTTTGGGCTGATGGCTTCGATTGGCCTGACGCTGACAGCCCAAGCGCAGACCAGTTATTTTACGAATACTGCCGGTGGCGATTGGAATGTCGCCGCGAATTGGGATCGGGATTTCCTCGGTGAGAACGTAATACCAGCCGAGGGCACCAACGCAGTCGTCAACAGCATCGGTGCGACTGTGGTGAATTACACCGCACCTATGGCAGCGACTAGTTTTGGCGCCTTGACTGTGGATGGTGGTGCGACACTGAACATCAACGCCGCAGGATTTACTCAAAATCTAGGCGGTGCAGGTACAGCACCACTCACGCTCGGCAGTGGTGTGGTGAACGTCGGCTCATCGGGCGTTTGGACAGCGACGAATGGCGGCACATTGACAGTCAATCTGGGTGGTGATTTGAACGTGGCTGGCAATGCTTACATCGCACCGATAGCAGCCACTGCGCCGTTGACGGTAGCTTTGGGCGGCAGCGTGGATGTGGCCACCGGCGGCACACTGAAATTTGCCGATGGTGCCAGCAGCACCATCCTCGGATCGCTATCCGTCACAGACGGCAGTCTGGTTTTCTCAAACTGCCAGTCCCTCACCCTCTCTCCCGGCGGCGCGATCAACGTGACGAACGGAACGGTTTTGCAGACAGCCTCGCCGTCAGGCACGGTCACGCTCGGTGTGAACAATAACAACACTACCACGTTGTTCACGATGTATGGCGGCAATGTCACCTTTGACCGCGTGCTCGACATTCGCGGACGCAAGACCGGCTTCATCATGAACGGCGGAACCCTGAATGCTTTGGGCGGAACATCACTCCGGGAAACCAGCACTGACGACATCAACCGCCTTGTCATTAACGGAGGCACGGCCAATCTCGGAAATTTTGAACTGCATCGCACCACTTCGGCAGGCGGATTGATCGTCAGCAATGGTGTGGTCAATGCCACATCCATGCGCATCGGCATGAATGCCAGCCAGTGTTACGCGACGATTTATGGGGGTGCGTTGACTAACACCGGTGTATTCACCATCTGCGACAGAACAAATAGCGCAATCGCCTCCGAACGGCGTACGCGCCTGTTGATTCGTGGCGGCACTGTCGTCTCCTCCGGTTCGTCCGGAATCATTGTCGCCAACCAAGCCAATCTGCTCGTCGGCGGCCCGGCTGCCAGTCTCGCTGGCATTCTCGACATCAACTCCGGAACGCTCATTGCCGAAGGCATCACTCTCGTCAAAGACAACACCCTCACCAACGCCCACGCCCAGATGACACTCTCCGGTTCGGGTGCGATCTATCTCGGCTCCGTCGGACTGATCGGCAACGTTGGCCCGATCAATTCCTCCTACTCGCTTACGTTGAGCGGCGGCACTCTGGGAGCGAAAGCGAATTACACCGCAAACGCAAACGGCACGATGTCTGGCACGTTCACCGTGCAAGCCTCAGATCCTGGCAACAATCCTTTCAACATCACCAACACCGCCGTCTGGAGCGGATCGGGCGCACTGCTCAAGACTGGCGGCGGCGTTTTGACGCTCACCGCCAACAACACTTACTCTGGTGCGACGACTGTCAATGGCGGTACTCTTGCCCTCACCGGCTCGGGCACAATTGCCAACTCGCCGTCCATCACGCTCGCCAGCGGAACGACGTTTGACTTCTCTGGCGCGACGGCTTCCTACACTCTCGCCTTGGGTAGAACCCTCGCTGGCTTCGGCTCGGCGATTGGCAATTTCACCAACGCCTCCGGCTCGACCATCAACCCCGGCAGCAACACCGTTGCGGGCACGCTCACATTCTCTGGCTCGCTCAATCAATCTGGCGGCACTGTGAATCACTTCGATCTCCCGACCACTCCCGGCCCCGGCAACGACCGCATCAACATCACTGGCGACCTGAATGTCAGTGGCGTCAACACCATTGAGGTCGTGGGCGGCGGTTCACCCGGCACGGTTCACACGCTGATCCAATACGGCGGGGCTTTCAACGGCTCGCTCGCCAACTTCAATCTATCCGGCGCCACTGGCAGCCTCTCCAACAACGTCGCCACAAAGACGATTGCTCTGATCATCGCTTCGGCCGTTCGCAATCCGACCAACGTCGTCTGGCTCGGCAACGTCACCAGCAACAACTGGGATTCGGTCAATCTGACCAACTGGCTGCACACCGGCACCAGCACCACCACCTACTTTGTGGCGGGCGACAATGCGCTGTTTGACAACACCGGAATTGCCAACAACAACGTCAACCTCGTCGGCAACAATGCGCCAGCCACACTCACGGTGGGTGCTTCCGGAAATTACACATTCGGCGGCTCAGGCGCGATCAGCGGTGCGGGCAGTCTGACCAAGACCAACACCGGCACGCTCACCCTCAACACCGTCAACAGCTACAGCGGCATCACGGCAATCTCCGGCGGCATTGTTGAGGCAGCAACACTTGCCAATGGTGGCAATAACAGCTCCATCGGTGCAGCTCCTGTTGATGCGGCCAATCTCACGATTGACGCCGCCACCCTTCGTTACACCGGGGGCACAGTCAGCATCAATCGCGGCGCGACCCTCAATGCCGGTGGCGCGACTCTCGACGTTTCCACGCCGGGCACAGCTTTGACTGTAAGCGGTTCGTTGACCGGCGCAGGCAAACTCACCAAGTCAGGCGCGGGCACACTCGCGATCAACTCTGCCAACGATTACACGGGTGGCACGGTCATCAACGCGGGCACGCTCCAAGCCGGAAACAACGCGGCTCTCGGCAACGGAGGCATCACCAACAACGGCGCGACCCTTCGCGTCCAGTCCGCGCTTACCATCAGTAGCATCGTGGAATGGAATGGCGCTTGTGCGCTGGAATTCAGCGGCGTGGGCGGCGGCAACGTCGCGTTGCGCGGCGCGTGGGTGGGCAGCGGCGCGGTGAACGTGTATTTCACCACCGCCACGGCTGGTCAGACCTTCACCATCGGCGGTGCAGGATCGGGTGGTGGTCACATGTGGGACTTCGCTGGCACGGTGGACTTCAACACCAACTCTGGATTCCTCCGCATCAACAATGACAACACCACGTTCAACTTCGGCAGTTCAAACACCGCCTTTAACGTGGGCACGGGCACGGGCACTTTGAACCAGCGCAACGGCGCCACCACCACGCACCTCGGCGCGTTGTTCGGCGGACCGAGCACCACGCTTGCTGGTCGTGGCAGCACAGGCGGTGGAGGCACCACCACCTATTCCATTGGTGGCAAGAATGTGGATTGCGTCTTCGCAGGAGCCATCAATAACGGCAGCGGCACCACCGCCATCACCAAGGTCGGCACCGCCAAGTTGACCCTGAGCGGCACAGGCACGCATACCGGCGCAACCTCCGTTGAATCCGGCACGCTCCAGATTGACGGCAGCTACGGTAACAGTGTCGTCACCGTCCTGAGTGGCGCGACGTTGAAAGGCAACGGCACGCTTGGTGGCACAGTGGACATTCAATCCGGCAGTATCCTGTCTCCTGGCGCGTCCATCGGGAAAATGACGATGACGGGCAGTCTGACGTTGCAGTCCGGTAGCACGAACATCATGGAGATCAACAAGTCGCTCGGAACGAACGACTCGGTGGTGGGACTATCGAGTGTTTCTTATGGCGGCACGCTCGTGGTGAACAACCTCGGCGGTACGCTGGCTGAGTTTGATTCGTTCAAGCTATTCGATGCCGCGAGCTACACTGGTGCGTATGACACCATTGAATTGCCCGCGCTCGGCGCAGCACTGTTCTGGGATACGAGCAAACTTCTAGTCAACGGCACGATCAGCGTCATCCGCCTCCGTCCGGCGATCTCTGGATTCGGAGTGGACGGTAGTAACTTCTTCCTCACCGGCACGAATGGAGGAAATACCTCCACGCACTACATCATCGTCACAGCCACTGCCCTGACTGTGCCGCTGGCAAGCTGGACGCCTGTGGTCACGAACACGTTTGATGGCGGCGGCAACTTCGCCTTCACCAACGCCGTCAACACGGCAGAACCGACACGGTTCTACAACGTCAAGACGCCTTGATGTGATCTGGACTGACAGTTGAAATAGACAAGCCGACGGGACAAACCCGTCGGCTTCGTCTTTTTAAGATGGAACTATGATTCGAGACAACGCAATGAATCCAACCAACTCAGCTTAAAACGGCGAGGGAGCGTTCTCATCAGGCAGGGCTGGAGGTCGCGGTTGCAACATCGGCGTGTTGGCGACTCGCCGGCCTGGAATCCACCTCGTAAATCCGTGACGGATTCCCTCGGCAGATCAATCGCCAGATTACCCCTCGTTGCCCGACCCGATCCGCCACGCCGCCGCGATGCCGAACAGACTCCATACGATGGTGAAGAGTCCGATGCTATCCACGACGCGCGGTCGCGGAATGTTTGCCTTCTCCTTGATGACATATTCTTCCTTGGTGGGTTTGCCATTCAACAAGTCGCGATACTTCGGCAATTCCTTTTCCTGGAAAGTTTTGATGTCCTCCGGTGAAACAGAGCTTTGACTCACCTCATCCCGCACGGATAGAAAAATGGTGATGTCCGTTTCATTCGTGGCTTCAACGGCAGACTTCGCCCACTTGATTTCTCGTTTGTATTCCTTGGCGAGTTCGTAATCCACACGCTTATCCACGATGGAGACGAGCGCGAAGTATTGACCCCCGATGATGGCGATCAGCGCGCAGATGGCGCAGACGATGCCTTGCAAGCTGCTCCCTTGACGCGCTAACAATCTGGCTCCAGCTCCGGTCACCGCTCCCACCATGATGGCTGCGTAACCGATTTCCATGTGCAGCATCAAGATCAAGAGATACCAACCAAACATCCCGACCAAGCCGCCGCAGATGGCCCCCACTACGCCGTTCACGAACATCCTCCGGTCTGTCTTCTCGCGTTCAGCCGCGAATTCTTCGTGCGTTTTCGGCTGCGGCCTAGACATCGGTCTGCCCGTGGGGCGACCCGTTGCCGTCGGCTCGGAGAGTGCGCTCAACGGTGGTGGCGGCGCGGCGTGAACGGTCTTATTGATCCTCAATCCTCCGACCGGCGGTGGGGGAGGAGGTGGCGGCGGCGCTGCCGGCCCCGGATTTGCCAGAACAATTTTTGCTCCCGTCCCGGGCAAGTTGACCGCTGGCGACGGCAATGCTGGCGACATGTCCGTCTCAAACATCATGTCCACGGAGCCGAATTGCACATGCTGACCATTGTGAAGTTGAAACACACTCACCGGCACGCGCTCCACAAAAGTGCCGTTGGTTGAACCGAGGTCTCTGAGCGTGATCGTCGTCTCCGTCACGGTGATCTCACAATGATGCGTGGAGACGGACGGGTGATTGATTGTGAAGTCATTGCTCTCGCCGCGCCCGATGCGGTTGAGGCCGGGCTTGAGTTCGATCTGCCAGGCTTGGGACGTTCCAGGATTGATGAGTAGGCGATTGTTCATGGGCTGAATTCCGTTGCGCGAATGACAACTGTGTAGCGCGGATGCAGTCCGATTGTCACGCCAAAACCTCGTCTCAGCTGCGGCTGCGGCGTATCTCGATACTCCCGGCGATGAAGCGCCTGAGGAGTAATCGGAACGCCGCGTTCACGCGGCAGCAGTATGCATTGCCACGTTGCTGCGCCTGAAGGTGGCGTTCCGGAGGCAGTGTCAGCGACGTCCTGACTCCGCCTCAAGATGCGCTCATGCGGATGGAACTACCGAGGGGTGTTTGGTTGGAGTTCACCCTTTAGCGTGTCGGGGGGCGGCGGAGGATCTATGGAGACAAGCTAAAGCTTGAACTCCAACTTCTCAGCACTCTCGCTATTGAGCGGCACTTCTAGTCACACCCACGCCAAACGACCGACTGGACAACGGCGCGCTCGTGGTCATCATATCGCCAGAATATTTCGGTGATGTTTCTGCCATGTTAAAGACGAAGCTCTGGTTGGCGCAGAGAAATCTGACGGCGTCTTCTCCTCAAAAAAGATTGGACGCCGTGAGGAAGATTCGTGCCTTGAAGGACCCGGTAGCCGTGGAGATTCTCGCGACAGCATTAGAGGACATCGAACCTGCTGTCCGCGCGGAGATCGTGTCTGCTTTGGGGGACATCGAAAGTCCGACGGTGATCAAGCCGCTCGTGTCCGCGTTGCGTGATCAGAGCGAGGCGGTGCAGGAACTGGCAGTGCAGGCATTGCGAAAAACCGGTGACGCCTCCGTCATCGAACCGCTCGTCGGCGTGTTGCTGCGCGGAACTCCCGGTGTTCAATATCACGCGGCGCAAGCGTTGCGTGCCTTGAACTGGGTGCCCCGCTCGCTCGGTGAGCAGATCCCTTTCTACGTCGCGAGCGGAGATTTCAAACGCGTCACCATGTTCGGTTCGGCAGCCGTCAGCGCGCTTTCATCCGTGTTGCGCAGCGGTAGCAGTGAACGCCGCGTGGCTGCGGCCAACGCCCTGAGCGAGATGGGTGATGCGGCGGTGGTCAAACCCCTCATCGGTGCGCTCAAGGATGGTGAGGCGATGGTGCGATGCGCCGCCGCGAACGGCTTGGCGCGTGTAGGCGATCCGCAGTCTTCCCTCTCACTCGTCCCATTGCTGCGCGACAAAGTCCGCAACGTGCGCGTGGCCGTCGTCAGCGCGCTCGGACAGATCGCGGATCGCAACGCACTGGACGCATTGTTGACCATGGTCAATGACCGCGAGTGGGAAGTGCGCGCGGTATTGGCGGAGGCGTTGGGCAAGATGGGAGACAAACGCGCTCTACCCGCTGTTTTGAGTCTGTTGAACGACCGCGATCAGGAAGTCCGCCAGAACGCCGCTGATGCCTTGGGCAAAGTGGGCGATGATAGCGTGCTCGAAAATCTCGTGATGGCGATGGTGGATGAACACATGGGAGTGCGTCAGGCGGCCTCGCGCGCCATCATCATGGTGGACGCGTTCTGGGATCGCTCCCCGCGCGTGGAGGGGATGGTGGCGGAATTGCGTGAAGCCATGAAGCATCGCGATACCGGAGTGCAGATGGCGGCGACGAGTCTGTTGCGGCGGTTGACCGGGCGGACCATTGGCCGCGGTGTCGCCGGGCTTGATACCCGGAGACAATCCGATGCGGTGTTGGACATCTTGACGCGGCTGACTCGGGATACGGATGAAGATATCCGGCTCGCGGCAGTGGAAGCCTTGGTGCGAACGAAAATGCCCGGCGTGATCCCGACGTTGCAAACGTCCATGGGTGATGCGAGCAAATGGGTCAAGCGCGC
>JANPGI010000358.1:0-4206 GCA_031423875.1 Verrucomicrobiota bacterium
GTTAAATCGGCGGAGACGCGGCAGTGGATTGAATTATGAACAAAACAGCAGTCATCACCGGCGGCGGCAGCGGCGTAGGACGAGCCATCGCGTTGAAGCTGGCACAACAAAGCTGGCGCGTGGCCATCATCGGGCGACGCGAGAAAGCGCTCCAAGAAACCATCACGCTCGCCGGAACTCACGCATCACAAATCACCCACCACGTCTGCGATGTCGGCGATGCCGCCACAGTCACCGCAATGGGCAAGCACATCCTCGTCGAGTTTGGTGAAATCGAAGTGCTCGTGAACGCCGCTGGCACAAACGCGCCCCGACGCTCGCTGGAAGTTTTGTCTCTGGAAGATTATCACGCGATGATCGCCACCAATCTCCACGGCGCGTATTACTGCGTTCAAGCTTTCCTCCCACAGATGCGCGCCCGCAAGAGCGGCACGATCATCAACATCATTTCCGATGCAGGCAAACAAGCGTCGCCCAAAGCGGGACCAGCATACGTGATGAGCAAGTTCGGACTCGCTGGGCTGACACAAAGCATCAACGCCGAGGAGCGCGCCAATGGAATCCGCGCCTGCGGCATTTTCCCCGGCGATATTGATACGCCGCTTCTGAATAAACGCCCGCAAACTCCCGATGCCACCGCACGCGCCAAGATGATGCGCGCGGAAGACGTGGCGGACTGCGCATTGTTCTGCATCAATCTTCCACCGCACGTCATCGTCGAAGAAATGCTCGTGCGACCAAGATGAAATTTTTAGCCGCTACTTGAACGGCAGCAGTTTCGCCAGCAGCAACGTCTCCAGCAATCCCGCAAACGACATCGCGAACGCCACCACCGTCCAGGTGCGTAAGGTTTCGCGCTCGGTGAATCCGCTCAACCGCCCAATCACCCAGAAGCCGCTGTCGTTCATCCACGAAAGCCCCAGTCCGCCGAACCCAATCGCGATAAACAAATACATCGGATGATACGGCAGCTCCACGCCTTGCGTGACGCCCACCATCATCGCCGCCGTGGTCAGCACCGAAACCGTCCCCGACCCTTGCGCAAACTTCAGCACCACGGCCACCGTCCACGCGAGCAGAATCAGATTGATCGAATATCCTGCCGAAGCATCGCGGATCGCATCTCCCACGCCCGCGTGGCGCAACATTCCACCAAACGCACCGCCCGCACTCGTGATCAAAATGATCACGCCCGCTGTTTCCAATGCTGGACTCAGCAACTCACCCAATCCATGCAACGCCAGCTTGCGATGCCGGACCACCAGCAACATCGCAAGCAACGCGCCGATGAGCAAAGCGATGTTGCGATTGCCAAGAAATCCGATGACCGTGTGGAACGAACCGAATCGTGCCACGCCCCCGAACGCCGCCGTGAAGGAAGCGGTTGAGATCAGCAGGATCGGCAACAACACCGGCAGCATTGAAGCGAAGAATGACGGCAATTCGCTCTCTGGTTTGTTCGCGATGGTTTTCAGTTCGGCCAGTGTCACCCCCGCCGTTTCGCGCAACGGCACATCGCAGCGGCGATTCACCCACTTGGCAACCTGCCAGCCAAACAGCACCGGCAGAATGGACGCCAGCGTCCCTGCAATCACCGACCAGCCCAAATCCACCTTCATCGTTTCCGCCATCGCGAGCGGTCCGGGATGTGGCGCGACGAGCGTGTGCGTCACCGCCCCGGCGCAACAGATCGCCATCACAAACAGCGTGTAGTCCTTGCCCGTGCGCAACCGCAACGCCCGCGCCAGCGGAATCAGCAACATGAAAAACGTGTCGAAGAAAATCGGCAACCCTAGGAGAAAACCTCCGGCGAGCAACGCGAAGCCCGCGCGACTTTCGCCGAACACGCCGATGAAGCGCCGCACCACCTTGTCCGCCGCGCCGCTTTCCATCACGCACACCCCGATGATCGAAGCGAACGCGATGACCAGACCGATCTTGCCGCAAACCACGCCGAACTCCACCGTCGCCACTTCGACGGCTTGAATCCAATGATTCGTTGCGGATTCACCGGGCAGACTGCCCACGGGCGACAGCAATCCCGCGAGAATGGCCACTCCGATCAACGCGAGAAAAGCGTGAACGCGAAGTTTGGTGATCAACAAGATGATCGTGACGACGCAAATGGCGAGAACGACGAAAGGCCAAAGTTTGGCAGAATCAATGAGTGCGAGCATGACGTGGCTTCAGTGTTGCGGGCGAGCTTATCGAAGCCAAGTCCGGCCACAAATAAAATCCTCTACACCTCTCCGCGTTCTCTGTGTCGCTGCGTTTGTTCCATTCTCTTTTGTCGTCATGAAGACAGTTTCAATTTCCCGCCGCCGCCATTTTCCGCTACAACACGCGCCCGGTCATGCACGACCCGCGCATCAACGAACTTCGCCAACTGCTCCCGCAGGCCATGTTGCCTGACTGGGTGCGGCTCGGCTCGCGCGCAGCCCGGTTGTTCCGCGACCACCTCCATCCCGATAAACACGACGCACTGCTCAATCGTCTCCTCGAACAAGCCCGCACCTCCGTTGCCACGCGCGATCAACGTCAACTCAACGTCCCGCAAGTTTCCTACGCGCCGGAACTCCCCATCACCGCGCGCAAAGACGAAATCGTCGCCGCCATCCGCGCGAATCAAGTCGTCGTCATTGCGGGCGAAACCGGCTCGGGTAAAACCACGCAGTTGCCCAAAATGTGCCTCGACGCCGGACTCGGCATCCGCGCCAAGATCGGTTGCACCCAACCGCGCCGCGTTGCCGCGCTCTCCATCTCACGCCGCATCGCCGAGGAATTGTCCGTCACCTGGGGACGCGAAGTCGGCTGCAAGATTCGTTTCGACGACCGCTCCAACGCCGACACCTACATCAAGTTGATGACCGACGGCATCCTGCTCGCCGAAGCGCAGGGCGATCCGCAACTTTCCGACTACGACGCGATCATCATTGATGAAGCCCACGAGCGCAGCCTGAACATTGATTTCCTGCTCGGCCATCTCAAGGGCCTGCTTGCGCGCCGCAGCGATCTCAAACTCATCATCACCTCGGCCACGATTGATACGCAGATGTTCTCGCGCCATTTCAACGACGCGCCGATCATCGAAGTCTCCGGGCGGATGTATCCGGTCGAAGTCGTCTATCAATCGCAGGCCTCCGCCTCCGAGGAGCAAGGCGACTTAAATTACGTGGATGCCGCCGTGCAAGCCGCCGAGCGCATCGTTTACGAATCCAGCTTCGGCGATGTGCTCATCTTCATGCCCGGCGAGCGCGACATCCGCGAGACGAGCGATCTGATCGAAGGCCGCCTCGGTCGCGATGCTGAAATCATTCCGCTATTCGGACGACTCAGCTCCGGCGATCAACAACGCGTCTTCTCTCCTTCCTCGCAGCGAAAAATTATCATCGCCACGAATATCGCCGAAACCTCGCTCACGATTCCCGGCATCCGCTACGTGATTGACGCCGGGCTCGCGCGCATCAGTCGCTACAACCCGCGCACCCGCACCAAGCGTCTGCCCATCGAGCCCGTTTCGCAAAGCAGCGCCAACCAACGTAAAGGTCGCGCCGGTCGCGTGCAGGACGGCATTTGCATCCGCCTGTATTCCGAGGAGGATTTCACCGCCCGCCCCGCCTTCACGCAGCCCGAAATCCAACGCGCCAACCTCGCCGAAGTCATCCTGCGGATGAAAGCCTTCCGCCTCGGCGACATCGAGACGTTCCCGTTTGTCCAACCGCCCTCACCCGCGGCGATTGCCAATGGCTACGCGTTGCTCCAGGAACTCGGCGCGCTCGACGCGCAGCGCAATCTCACACCACTCGGTGGCGACCTCGCGCGTCTGCCGATTGATCCGACACTCGGACGCATGTTGCTCCAATCGCAACAGGAACACGCCTCGCGCGAACTGCTCATCATTGCCGCCGGACTCAGCATCCAAGACCCGCGCGAGCGCCCACTCGATCAAAAAGAAGCCGCCGCTGCCGCGCACAAACGCTTCGCCGATCCGCAATCCGACTTTCTCGCGCTGCTCAACATCTGGAACGCCGTTCACGACGAGTGGGAAAAGCTTCGCGGCCAAAGCCAGCGGCGCCGTTTCTGTCGCCAGCATTTCCTTTCCTATCTGCGATGCATGGCCCCCGAGTTATCGGCGCGGCGCGTTGCGAACAATAGCGCTACATTGGGGCCATAACCCTAAGGGAGGAACCAAGTACCATGCCGAAG
>JANPGI010000359.1:0-1628 GCA_031423875.1 Verrucomicrobiota bacterium
TACCCAAGCCAAGTAGTAGAAGCCGCTGCTATAAGTAACATCTAATTTATAGATGGTGAAATTGTCGCCAATAAAAGCTGGGTTTGTGGTAATGCCATCAGCCATCGCCTCCACCCAATCATCTGTGTTTCCGTTTAAGCCATGCGTAATAATTGTCACCCCAGCATCTGCCCGAACTGTAGTTATCAGCCACAAACAGATCATGGTAAAAACCAATACGAATGATCGCAGGTAGGAAATGCAGGTTTTCATTTCAAGCTCAAAGCTTTGTATCACCGAGTAAGAATGACGTCGAGCTTGATTCAGCTTCCGACTCTTACGCCCCGACCTGCCGCATGATCGCGTCGAAAATCTGCGGCTTCAGTTTTCCCGCACGGTTTGTTTCGGGACTTTGATTTCTTGAAGATATTGCTTTCATGCGTGCAGTAGAAATGCCTGCCCACACAAACCGGATTGCACTGACAGCCTGTTTCGGTTTTGCTGCGCGTGAAATGCCGCACACCATCAAACATCGGGAGATTGTGGGGAGTAATATCCGCACTTGTCGGACCGATGCGGGCCTGACCTTAGAAAAATTGGCTGAAAAAGCGGACCTGAGTTGGTCCTATCTATCTGAAGTCGAACGCGGACGTGAGAATATTTCGCTCGATAAACTCGCCCAACTAGCAAAGGCGCTGGATGTCAGGCTGTCCAAGCTTGTTGAGAACGCCTGAATGAAGTTTGGTTTTGGTTTCGCTACGGTTCTACAACCTCGCTCCGAGGAACGATGGTTGGATTGTCTCACGACCTCCCTCACCTGTTTGGACTCACTCGCGCCCGCTCATTCGCCCCTGACGGGCCTTCGCCTCTGCTGGATTCCTTTTGTTGCAGTCTCTATCCACCCGCCTTCGCAGCGCTACGGCGCGGCTCATGGGAATAAACTGATCAAGCCCTGTTTTTGCGATTTGTCGTTTCTACACCGGCTCTTGCTGCGTGAGGCAGTGCAATGAGCCGAAGCCAAGCACGAGATCAACGGCATGAATGCCCACCACCGGACGGTCTTTGAACAACTCACCAAGGATTCCCAACGCCACACGGTCGTTCACGTCGTTGAACGTCGGCACGATGACGCAGGAATTGCAGATGTAGAAATTTGCGTAGCTCGCGGGCAATCGCCAGTCGCCGTAATAAACCGGCGACGGCATGGGCAACGCGACGACTTCCGGGCGCGAACCATCTTCGAGCCGCAGATCGCGCACGCGCTCCCAGTTTTCGGCGAGCGGCTTGTAGTTGATGTCCTTCTTGTTCGTCTCCTTGATCAGCACGAGCGTCTTGTGATCTGTGAACCGGCAGATGTCATCAATGTGACCGTGCGTGTCATCGCCCACGGGTCCGCTGAGCAACCACATGACATTCTTCACGCCGAGATATTTTTTGAACTGCTCGTCGTATTGCGCCTTGGTCATGCCGGGATTGCGGACTTGCACGGTCGGATGTTGATAACATTCCTCTGTGGTGAGCAGTGAGCCGCGCCCGTTCACTTCGATGCCGCCGCCTTCAATGACAAATTTCTTCCCGTTGAACTGCGCGTCGAACAATGGTCGCTTCAAAAGTTTTGCAGCCGTCTCAGGAACTTTCGTGTCGAGCTG
>JANPGI010000360.1:0-13447 GCA_031423875.1 Verrucomicrobiota bacterium
TTTCCGCGAGGACGATCTCGCAATTGGCCGAACCCATCGCGATGGGCGCGTGTTCGCGCGAGCTGCCACAGCCGAAATTGCGCCCGGCCACGACGATGGGATATTCGCTGTCGAGCTGGCCGTCCTTGACGTAGCGCTCGGCGTAGAGCGATGCGGGGAGGCCGTCGAGGGCGTAGCTGCCGAGCTTCTCGTATTCCTCGGCGATGGTGGGCACGAGGTTCAGGTATTGCGCGGAGATGATCTGGTCGGTGTCAATGTTGTCGCGCACCACATAAACCGGCCCGGTAAAAACAGACTTCGTCATGGCTAAAGTGTGCGGCGGAGCAGGGGAGTTTTCAATCAGATTTCCAATGGGGTTGACCACGAATGGACACGAATCAACACGAATGGTGGGAAGGCTCTGACACAAATCGCGCTGGTTTTCCGAGCGCGATTCAACCCTCGGTCTTGACCATTGCTTGCGCCAACAACAGATGTTCCAACGCTTGTTTCACGGGGTTTTCAGTGGCGTAGGGATTTCCATACGGCTGCCAGCCCGAAGCGATGAGCTTGTTGACAGCCTCGTCCAGTTCGCGAGGATTGTTTCCGAATGCAGTGGCGTATTCTTTAATTTTCATCTGCTGAAGTTAATTAACGACCATGAACTTCCAAGCCTGAAATCTAGGGCTGGCGATGCGAGCCATTCCTCAAGATGAGATTCAATCGGCGTCACTCATGGACATCAAGGTTCGAGCAGTGAACGAATAGGCGCGGCTGGATTTTCCTTCCGTTCGCGCAGGATGCGTTCGAGTCGCTGCTGACAAACCCATGCTTCGATTTCCTGCCACGTTGGAGTGCGGACGCCGTTCGCGTCGGGTTTGGAAGCGCGATTGGACTTCACGCGGAACTGCCATTTCTCCAAATCCTTCACGCGATCCAGCGCGCCAAGGATGCGGAGGGATTCAAAGGCGCAGAATGTATCCTGTGCATCACCTCGGATTTGGAAACGCCATCTATCCTCTGTTTCTGGCGGAGTGAAGAAGCCCTTACTGCGATGAAGTTTCAAGATTCGTTTGATACACGCGTCGCGGTCAATGCGATCCAGCCCGCCGAGAATATCCAACGCGGCGAGTGAGCAATAAGTATCTTTGAGCGGAGACCAGCCGGGTGCGTAGAACAGTCCATGCACGGCACTCCAGTTCGGGAGTGGCGGGCGTTTACCAGAGGCTTCTCCAGAGCGGACTTGTAGCGTTACGATATAACTTACAAGCCTTTCGCGTTCGATGTAATCAAGGCCGCCATGATCCCGCAGCCAGCGGAGTTGAGCCACGGAGCGGGCGTTTAGTTGCGCCATGGAAAATGTTTCTCCCGCTGAATCACAACGTCCCAACGATAATGAGAGGATGCCAAACTGCCATTCAGGTGAAGTGCGGCGTTTCATAACCCGGGCAATTTCATTGGTGTCAAACCCGATACCATTTCCGCTGAACCAGTCGTTGGCCAGTGGCAAGGCGAGCATGAAACAATCAAGTCGGTCGAGGTTGGAACGATTAGTGGCATCAACTGAAAATCCAATGTCTGAGGAAATATCCGCACCGATGGCTTGCAAAGACTCAGGCGTCATCATGTTGGTCGGCGGAAGAACGAAGTTGAAGCAAAGCGCGTACGCCAATCCGTTGCTCAACGAATTTTCGAGATGACTGTCAGCGACGTAGTTTGCGAGCGCGGCCTGAACCTGCGCCTCACTGATGGAGACAGGCTTCATTCCCTCCATCCACGGCGGCTTAAACGACGTCAGACCGATGAGAACGAACATCGCCCCCACGATTATCATCAGCAGCATTGTCCGCCAGCGAGAGAGTCCTACTTTCGTTGGCGACTGGAGGAACACTTCGTATTCCGGCAACTGACCCAACACGCGCTCGGCTCGCCTGAGATCGCCATAGCAGAATTTCTCCCATGCGACTTTCACAGCGGTGGCGACCTGTTTCTCCAGTTCATCCGCGTCCGGTGGATTGTTCGGATGCAAGTCGAGCAACAACTTGTGGTCGCGCGGACAAAGCTGCGCCGAAACTTTGCCATCCCATGCGAGCAGAAATTGCGAGCGGCGCGACCACGAACCAAAGAAAGCCACAGCGTTCCACATCGAAAAATTAAGCGGCGGCATTCGCAACAACAGACCTTCCGCTGACCAACGATAGCTGTCCGCCATCCAGCGGCTGCCGATGAAACGCCCGAACGCGAGCAATTGCTGTTTGCTGAAACACTTTGTTTCATTCGCAGGACGACTTTCCGCAGTAGGTAAATCCAGCATCGCTTCAGCAGCGCGGAGAAACAGGTTGTAATCCATCCGTATAGGACGCTCGCCATGAACCAACGATGTGGCCACCGTTTGAAGTCCGAGGAAAAGATAGAAAGCTGTGAAAGGCAACCAGTGAAGGGCAACGAATAACATTACGACAGAGAAAACGCCTGACGAAATCATCGTTACGACAAAGAACCGACTACGGTTGATGACGGTTTGACGCCACGCCAGAGGCATTAGCAAGACTCCCGCTGCGGTGATGGCTAGGAAAACATCGTCTCTCAGACCCTTGCCCCCCATCGTGGACAAGAAAACGACCACAACGATAAGCAGCATCCAGAGCAGTCGGTGGAAATTGCCCACTCGAAACAACCGAACACGGAATCCAGTTTTGTCGCGGTAATTCGCCAATTCCGCCTGAACCAGCAACCAACTGAACAGCAACATCGGCAACGCGAAAAGGAACGGGAAGAAAACGAACGCCCACTTGAATGGCATGAATTTCGCGAGCGCACCAAAGACTGTCGCGCTCACGCCGCCTGCTGTTGCCGCCTTCGCGGACGCCGATGCGAACACGCCAGCCATGATCGCGGGCACGAGCGTTTTGGACGGACGCAGTTTTGCGAGCGAGCCTTCGAGTTTTTCCTCCAGTCGTTCGCGCATGGCGGCGCGGGCGCGATGCAATCGAACGCGCAAGGCGGATTCGGAGATGCCAAGTGCCGTCGCTGCTTCAGTTCCGCTTTTACCTTCGATGTAAAACAGCACGAGACATTCGCGGTGCGCGGCGGGAAGTTCTGCGAGAGTTTGGCGCAAAGTCTCTGGCGTATGCAGTGGATCAGCTTCGTCGGTGGGATTGTGGTCGTTTGCAACGGCGGGGTGTTCCAAAGCCCAGCGTTCGCGTTTGTTGAGTTCGCGGCGATGACGCAGGCCGAGATTGATGGCGGCATTGCGGGCGACAGAGGCGATCCAGCCGGAAAACTTCGCGCCGTCGCCAAGCAGCCAGAGTCGTCGGTAGCCGCGAATGAATGCTTCCTGCGTGGCTTCCTCCGCGAGCGCGGCATCGCCGAGCCTGCTCCAAGCCACGGCGAAGACGCGTCGCTCGTGGCGTTCCACCAGTTCGCGATAGCGTTCAGCATCACCGTTACGCACGGCTGCGACTGCGGCGGCGTCTTGTCCCAAGTCGTTCAAGGTTTCATCCATCATTCACAGGCAAGACAACGCTGGCGAGGAATTGTTACAGGAAGAAACCAGCTTGTAGCGACCGAAGTAACGAGGCGGAGACTGCCCGTTATTTCCACCCGCGAATCCGCTTCCTCACGTCGGCGGCTACAATTTGTAAACAGGTGCGTGGGACAATCCAATCATCACTTTACGTCCGGAACAATCAGTTTGAAAATCTTGTCGTCGAAGCAAAGCACGTAAAGTTCGCCGTCTGCATCTTCGGCGAAACTGACGATGTTCTTTGGTTGCGACAGAAGCGTGGCGTGTTCGATCACTTTACCATTTTGGCAACGTATTCCCCAGATCGTGCCGAGGTTATAGTCCCCGTACACATACACGCCGTGTAGTGAGGGATATTTTTTTCCGCGATAAACAAATCCTCCAGTGATGCTCAATCCTGTGGTGTGATCGGTCAACGCAGTGTTCTTCTGGTTGTGCGGTTGATGCGGGTATTCGAGGACTGGCTCAACGAAGCGCGCGCCAATTGGCCCCGGTTTGAAATGATGAAACCCTTCGCGTACGGGCCAGCCGTAGTTGCCACCTTTGACCATGAGATCAATTTCCTCCCATTCGTCCTGGCCCACATCAGCCAACCAGAGATCACCGGTCTCGCGATCCCAACTGAAACGCCACGGATTGCGAAGACCGTAAGCCCAGATTTCCTTCCGCACCCCGAACTTGTCGTTCTCACCGACGAACGGGTTGTCTTTTGGAAAGCCGTAAGCCAAATCCTTTTTGCTCCAATCCTGAATAATCGTGGCTCTGGAATTCACATCAATGCGCAGCATCTTTCCGAGCAATGTCGCGGTATTCTGTCCGTTGTTGTGTGGATCATTCGCATAACCGCCATCGCCCAGCGCGATATACAGAAATCCGTCCGGCCCAAAACTGATCTGGCCGCCTTTATGATTGCCGTAAGGTTGCGGGACTTGCATCAACACCCGCTCGGACGCGAGGTCAGCCTTGTTGGAATCGCTTGAAGAAACTTTGAATTCACTGATGACGCTGCGTCTGGGATTTTGCTGGTTGTAATAAATGTAAAATAGTCCGTTGGACTTGAACTGCGGATTGAAGGTCAGACTGAGCAGTCCCTCTTCATTGTCCACCATCGGATTGCGGGCTGTGATGTTGAGGAACTCGCTGACTTGCGTGCCATTGCTTCCTTTGTTGACGATGAGAATGCGGCCCTGTTGCTCGACGATGAAGAAACGACCGGAGCCATCCGGGGCTTCGCTCATCCAGACAGGGCGCTCCACCGTCAATTTCGGTAAAGCATCCTGCAACTCGACTTTTGGCAGCGTGCCCGCCGCTGCTGACATTACAAACGCGACCGTCGAGCAGAAAAATGTAAGAACAGGCTTGCTCATAAAATTTAACATACGTGCCAGCCTATAAATCCGCAGGCGCTGTGGAAAACACTTCCGCAACAAATTCATATGATTGACAGCCATCACGGTGGGAAGCCGATGGCGAGTTTCACGGCGGAATATTCAGGGTGAATTTTTCCATCGCGAGCACGGATGATGAGTTCAGGCTCAACCCACGTTTGCCCGCGAAACCATTCCGGCAAATCCTCCGCGCGTATCATGCCGAACAATCCGACGAGTGGCGGATCGCCTTCGCGGAAGACGACGGGGCGACGGCGCACGATGACGAGATTGGCTTCCTTTGCGCCAGCTTCGACGCGGGCGAGTTGTGCCAGCTCGTTTGGGAACACGCAGGCGAAGAATCCGCCAGGCGCGAGATGTTTGGCGGCAGTGGAGCAATAGTCCGCCACCGTGCCGCGCAACTCGAAGCGGCAGGCGAGCTTTTGTGGATGTTCGCTTTTCACACCAGCATCAGGCGGGAAATACGGCGGACTGCCGGTGATGAGATCGAACTTTTCGTCGGCGTGGAGAACTCCAGTGTCGCGGAAATCGCCTTCGCGGATTTCGTAGAGATCGGTGAGTCCGTTGTAGCGCGCAGATTTTCTTGCGAGCGTGACGCTGTCGGTCTGAGCCTCGACGGTGACGAACTTTACTCCGGGCAGTCGCCATGCGGAAATCATCCCGACCGTGCCGATGCCGCTGCCGAGGTCGAGCGCGGTCTGTGCGGTAGGACACCAACTTGTGCCGTACCATGCGGTGAGAATGTCGTCAGTGGAGAAGCGGTGGCCGTCGCGGAGTTGGAACAAGCGGAAGTGTCCGCTGATGGCGTCGAGGGTTTCGTTGGGTGCGATGGTGAGTGGAGTGTTGCTCTCGGTCAAGCCCCTCACCGCGACCTTCTCCATGAACCGTTGCGAACATTCAACATTCAACATCGAACGCTCAACACTCAACGGTGGACTCAGCGGCGACCCTTGGATGTTCGATGTTGAATGTTGAATGTTGGATGTTCCCGGGTGGTTCAGGGGTTCAATGCGTGAACTTTCATTGGACGGGGAGAGGGATGCCGACATTCCCGGCGGAATCCGTCCCGGTTTGGCCCAGCCTTTGAAATGGGTTGGTTCGTTCACAATGAAATGAATTCCACGCGCAATGTTTTCTCCAGATGCAACACGGCGATGCTGCGTTCTGCGCCTTGCTTGGGCTGGCCGGAGTAACCGGGGTTGATGAACAACACGCCGTTGATCGTTTCCTCAAAGCGCCGGTGCGTGTGTCCGAAGAGAACGACGTGTGGCTGCACGTGTTTGATTTGCAATTCCAGTTCTGCGGTGAGTGCATGCGGCGACACGATGTGGTGGATGAGAAACTTGTAACCGCCGAGCGTCAGTGTTTCGGTGAGGTTGATCCAGTTGGAGGAATCGGTGTTGCCAAGCACGGCGGTGACGGGCGCGATGGATTCAAGTTGCGCGAGCAACCGATCCGGGCCGATGTCGCCCGCGTGAAGGATGTGATCAACGCCACGAAAGATTTGTGGCAGGCGTGGATCGAGAAAGCCGTGCGTGTCAGAGATCAGACCGAGCTTCATTGGTTTCAGGTTGAAAGTTGAAGATTGCAAGTTTTTTTTCGCGGGGCGTGTTGCAGGGACGAACGTTCAACTTTTAACCTGCAACTTGTAACTCAGCTACGTTTTTGCTTCCTCCGGTTCGGTGGCGGGTTCAGCAGATGGTTCGCGCACACCAGCCTCCTTGTCGGCGGGAGATTCAGCAGGTGCAGTGAGTTTGACGGAGCTGACGAACAGTGCGGTGAAAAGTCCACCACTCATAAGGGTGTTGCGGAAAAATTCCCAAGTTGGCGGCAGGCCAGGGATACCCGTGGTCAATGCCTGCCACCAGCCGAGCAGCGTTTTCGTGTAGCCGGGATTGTAGATCCACGACGCGGTGTTGGTGATAAGATAAAACAGGATCGCGCCAAGCAATCCGCCGCCGAGGAGCTTGAACCAATTATCGCGGGCGGAAAACAGTTTTCCGAAAGCCACGATGGCGACAAAGCCAAGAGTTTTCACGAGCATGTACCAACTGAAAACGGTTTCGTTGTAGTAGAAAACATTGAGCGCGATGTCTGTGAGTAACAATGTGCCGAGCGGTAGCCACCACGCCATTGCGCCACTGAAATACACCGCACCGCAGAACGCGATGGCGTAGGCCGCGCTGAAATTCTGCGGCAGCACGCCGGGTATCCGCGATAGCGCAAACACCAGCATCAGCAGCACGGGGAGAAATTTATTCCACTTTCCAGTCACGCAGTAGAATGATAGTTCACTGCCCACCTTGGACAAGCTTTTCGACATCATCCACGAGGACGCAGAGTTGCTGGTCATCAACAAACCCGCCGACCTCGTCTGTCACCCGACGAAGGGCGACGAATACTCCAGCCTGATCAGCCGTGTGCGGTTACATCTCGGAGCTGACTCGAAGCCGCATCTCGTGAACCGCCTGGATCGCGAGACGAGTGGCGTGACCCTCGTGGCTAAAACTGCGGCGGTGGCGGGTGAGTTGGGAAAACTTTGGGAGACGCGCGTGGTGCAGAAGGAATACGTCGCCATCGTTCACGGTCATGTGCGCGAGGATCACGGATTGATTGAGGCGGCGCTTGGCAAAGATGTGGAGAGCATCGTGGCGATCAAGGATTGTGTGCGCGCGGATGGAGCGGCATCGCAAACGGAGTATTGGGTGGAGCGGAGATTTTGGAATCGGGGAAGCATTCAACAACGAACATCCAACTCCGAACATCCAATTGGGGAAGGCGCGCAGTCGGGCTTGGATGTTGGTTGTTCAACGTTGAATGTTGAATGTTCCTCCGAAGGCGAGGCGCAGCCTTTCGCTTTCCTCCGCCTTCTTCCTCGCACGGGTCGCAAGCATCAAATCCGCATCCACCTCGCGCACCTCGGTCATCCCATCGTGGGCGACAAGATTTATGGTGGCGACGTGGATCTGTATCTGGCGTTGGTGGAAGGGCGATTAACCGACGAGCAGCGGGCGAAGTTGATTTTGCCGAATCATGCATTGCACGCGAACGCGTTGCGCTTCGAGTGGCGCGGCAGGGTGGTGGAGTTCCGTTGTGAACCGGAGCGGTGGTTCACGGAGTTTGGGAGTGTTGGCTGAGTTGTTACAAGGTGCAGGTTGAAGGTTGCAAGTTAAGGAAGTCGTGGTGCTGTCGAAGCAACCTGCAACTTTTAACCTGTAACTTGCAACCGCCTCGCCCGCTTTCCGGCTTGATTCTATGGGGCTTCGCACGAATCCTCTGCGCATGGAAAAACCTGATCAACTCCGCGAACTGTGGCGGATGCAAGACGCCTTGAACAAACGCATCGGCGTGCAAATGGACGGCATGAGCGACGAAGACAAGGCCAAGTGGATTCTCAATTACTCCCGAGCCATGACGCAGGAGATGGCCGAACTCGTGGACAGCGTGCCGTGGAAATGGTGGGCCAAGTATCAGAAGTTCGACGAACAGAACGCGCGCGTCGAGGTCGTGGATTTGTTCCACTTCCTCATCAGCATGGCGCAGGTTCTCGGCATGAGCGCGGACGATGTGTTCAACGCTTACATCAAGAAGAACGAGGTGAATTTCAAACGGCAGGAGACGGGCTATCACACCAAGGATGAGCACGACTCCAAACACATCTGACCTGTGGCAAAATCACAAATCAAGCTCGCCAGCGGAGTAAAAGTTCCCGCGCGTTGGCGCAAGGAAGTCGAGAGCGTCCTCATCACCGACAAGATGCTCGCCAAGCGCATCGCGGAATTGGGTCGCGAGATCGAGCGTGATTTTGCTGGGCGCGAAATGGTCGTCGTGTCGCTGCTCAACGGTACGGTGATGTTCATCGGCGATCTCATCCGGCATCTCTCGCATCCGTTACGTTTGGATTTCATCGGCGTGTCGAGTTACGGCAAAGGCACGGAGTCCGGTGAGTTGGTTTTCACCAAGGAGTTGCGACTCGACGTGCGCGGGCGGCATGTTTTGCTCGTGGACGACATTCTGGATACCGGTCGGACTCTCTCTCGTGTGACAGCGAAACTTCGCGCCCTGAAACCGCGCAGCATGAAAATCTGCGTGTTGCTCGACAAGCCGTCACGGCGTATCGAGAAGGTGAAGGCGGACTACACCGGGTTCACCATTCCGGACAAGTTCGTTATCGGCTACGGATTGGATTTCGCGGAGAAGTATCGCAACCTGCCGTTCGTGGGCGTGCTCAAGCCAGAGATGTATCGGGAATGACGCGTGGTGCGTGGTTTTCCACTTCGCCAAACTGTCAATGCAAGTCACTGTTCAATTCTATTCCTACTTCAGGGAACTCACAGGTTGTGCGGAGGCGAAGGAATCTCTCGCGGACAGCGCAACGCTCGGTGTTTTGCACGATCAACTCATGACGCGCTTTCCCAAACTGGTTGCCATGAAAAAATCCACCCTGCTCGCCGTGGGCGTGGAGTATCAGACGCGTGAGTGTGTGTTGAAAGACGGCGATGTGGTGTCGCTGTTCCCGCCGGTCCAAGGCGGTTGATGGAGTGCAGGATGAAAAAACAACTCACCATCACCATCGAGCCGATCAACGAAGCGGCGTTAGTCTCGCAACGTGAACTCTCCGCAGGCATGGGAGCGGTGGTGAACTTTGTCGGCGTGGTACGCGGGAGCGAGGAGGGCAAAACCATTTCTGCAATCGAGTATGAGGCGTTTGAAAAAATGGTGCGGCATCAGTTCGATCTGATATTCGACGAGATGGCGAAGCGTTGGCCGATTGAATCGGTGCGGCTAGTCCATCGCATCGGTGTGGTTAAGGTGAACGAGCCGTCGCTGTGGGTGGAAGTCGTCGCGCCGCATCGAGGCGAGGCATTTGCCGCGTGTCAGTGGCTGATTGACGAGATGAAGCGCGTCGTGCCGATCTGGAAGCACCCCATTGCTTGAACGAGCTGGCTCGGAATGCTCTCGGTTAAGCCCGAATCATCGCTGCATCTGCTGCTGGCGACGGATGGCTCGCAAATGGCCGTAGCCGACGAGGCGGCGTTGCTGTTCGTCCCAAAGGCGGAACGTGAATGACTTGAGGCTGGAGACGAGCGTGATGGGTTTGACGGTTTGAAAGAGCGGCTCGGCTTTATGGCAGCGCTCGAGATTGTAGTTGGGGATGCGTGCGCTCAGATGGTGGATATGGTGAAAACCGATGTTGCCAGAGAACCATTGGAGAACTTTGGGCAGCTTGTAAAATGAACTGCCATGTAGCGCGGCTGAAACGTAGTCCCACTTCTCGGTGCGTTCCCAATAGACGCCTTCGTATTGATGCTGCACGTAGAAGAGCCACACGCCCGCCGAGCCTGCCACCATCAAGATCGTCAATTGAATGATGAGGAATGCCTTCAAGCCAAAGGCCGCAATCAATCCCGCAGACATCAAGCCGATGGCGAGCGTGGTGAGGTGGACGGAATAACGTTCACGCGCAGGGGCTTTGGGTTTCGGGATGCGATTGATGCCTAGGAAAAGAATCATCGGCGCGATGATAAAAAGGATGAACGGATTGCGCGCGAGGCGGTATGAGAAGCGCCGCCAGCGGGATGACTCAAGATATTCTTGCACGGTCAAGGTCCAGACATCGCCCATGCCGCGACGATCCAAGTCGCCGGAGGATGAGTGATGGATCGCGTGTTCCCAACGCCAATGATAATAGGGGGTGAACGTTAACACACCCGTGATGGTGCCGACGATGTGGTTTGCTGTCTGGGATTTAAAAAAGGATCCATGACCGCAGTCGTGGAAGATGATGAACATCCGCACGGTCAGCGCGCCTGCAAGGATCGCCAAAGGAACAGTCAGCCACCACGAGATGCCTCGGGTCAGATACATCAAAACCCAAAGTGCCAGGAACGGGGTGATGGTGTTGACCATTTGCCATGCGGCGCGGCCAACGCAGGGTTTTTGGTAGCGCGCCACGATTCCTTTCCACATGGAAGTATCCGGCTGCGTTGTGCCGTTGGGGGATGTTGAATTGCTCATGATTTTTTAGGATCAGTTTTTTGTGACGGCTGGAAATGACAATTCCAAGCCAGCGAAGTCACGCGCCATGTTACGAACAGTCGAAGGTTGGAGCAATAGCCAAAGAAAAACTTTTGTGTCTTTTGTGGGTCGTTGTGGTTATTAAATCGGCGACGTGAAACCACTGACAAGTTACACTTGCAAGCTGACGGAGGAACAGGCGGCGACGTTGAAGTCGTGTCTGGATGCGCGGAATTATACGCCGCGCCAAGTGCCGTACGCGCGGTTTGCGGGCGAGAAGGAAAAGACAAATGTGGTCTTTTACGAGAGCGGCAAGCTCGTGGTGCAAGGGAAGGGGACGCAGGAGTTCGTGGAGTTTGTGCTGGAGCCGGAGGTGTTGCAGCAAGCGAAGCTCGGTTATGAAGCGGTGTTGAATCCGGACTTGTTGCTGCCGCGCATCGGCGTGGACGAAAGCGGTAAGGGCGATTTCTTTGGGCCGATGTGTGTGGCGGGTGTTTATGTGAACGCGACAGTCATCAACGCTTGGAAGGAAGCAGGTGTACGTGACTCGAAAAATATTTCGAGCGACAAAAAGATTTCCGATCTCGCGAAACTGATCAAAGAGACGCCGGGTTGCGTGACGACGGTGGTGCCGATTGGCAACGAGGCTTACAACCGGCTTTACGCGAAGATGCGGAGTGTGAACTCGGTGCTGGCATGGGGACATGCGCGAGTCATTGAGAATCTAATGGGCCAGCGGCATCGCATGAATCCGCCGCCGGTGCGGGCAATCAGCGATCAGTTTGCGGCGAGCAAGAGCGTGGTGGAAAAAGCGCTGATGGCGATGGGGAGAGAGTTGGAGTTGGTGCAGCGGCACAAGGCGGAAGAGGACGTGGCGGTGGCGGCGGCTTCTATTCTGGCGCGGGATGAGTTTGTGAAAAGGCTCGCGGGGTTGGGGAAAGACATTGGCGTCGAGTTGCCGAAAGGCGCGGGAACAACTGTGGATGTGGTGGCGAAGGAATTATTTTCCACGCGTGGTGCTGAAGTTTCATCCAAAATTTCCAAAATGCACTTTCGCACAGCGTTGAGGGCGCAGGGATTGCCCGAACCGCCCAAAACGGAGTGGCAAAAACCCGGAACACCTAAAAAATTATAAATTGTCCATTGACTCTTTTCTGTGGGTTTCCTACTTTGCCCGCCGTCTTAGAGCCGTAAAAGAGACAATCCGACCAAACCCTCAGGTTTTTTCGCAGGAAAAAAGGTGTGGGGAAGGTTTTTTGTCGTTTTGCGCATCAGGATGACAAAGTGTTCGGGACGCCCATGTAGCTCAGTTGGTAGAGCACGTCCTTGGTAAGGACGAGGTCATCAGTTCAATCCTGATCATGGGCTCCAGACAATTTTAGAGACGCACTAAACTAAATAGCTAACGACAACAACTGAACGCAGAACAATATGGCAAAAGAAGCATTTCAAAGAACGAAACCGCACGTGAACGTCGGTACCATCGGCCACGTTGACCACGGCAAGTCCACGCTGACTGCCTCCATCGTCGCGGTGCAAAACCGCAAGGGTCTTGCGCCTGCGATTTCCTACGCGGATATCACCAAGGGCGGAACGGTTCGTGATGAGACGAAGACCGTCACCATCGCGGTGTCCCATGTTGAATACGAAAGCCCGAAGCGTCACTACGCGCACGTTGACTGTCCCGGCCATGCTGACTATGTGAAGAACATGATCACGGGTGCGGCGCAGATGGATGGCGCGATTCTCGTTGTGAGCGCGGCTGACGGCCCGATGCCCCAGACCCGTGAGCACATCCTGCTCGCCCGTCAGGTCGGTGTGCCGAGCATGGTTGTCTTCTTGAACAAGGTTGACTTGGCTGATGCTGATTTGCTTGAGCTCATCGAAATGGAAATCCGTGACTTGCTCACGAAGTATGGTTTCCCTGGTGACAAGACGCCGATCATCCGTGGTTCTGCCACAGCGGCGATGGCCGGTACGCCCGAAGGTGAAAAGGCGATCACTGATTTGCTTGAAGCGTTGGATACGTTCATCCCTGACCCGTTGCGTGAAGTGGACAAGCCCTTCCTCATGTGCGTCGAAGACGTGTTCAACATCGAAGGTCGCGGCACTGTTGTGACCGGTCGTGTGGAGCGCGGTGTTCTCAAGAAGATGGACGAAGTTGAAATCGTCGGCTTGAAAGATACGCGCAAGACCACGGCGACGGACATCGAAATGTTCCGCAAGCTGTGTGAATTCGCGAATGCTGGTGACAACGTCGGTGTGTTGTTGCGCGGCACGAAGAAGGAAGAAGTCGAACGCGGCATGGTTTTGGCCAAGCCCGGCACAATCAAGCCACACACCAAGTTCAAGGCGGAAGTTTACGTTTTGACCAAAGATGAAGGTGGTCGTCATACACCATTCTTCACGAACTACCGTCCGCAGTTTTATTTCCGCACGTCTGACGTGACGGGAACGTTGAACCTGCCAGCTGGCGTGGAAATGGTCATGCCCGGTGACAACGTCTCTGTGGAAATCGAATTGCAGAAGACTGTCG
>JANPGI010000361.1:0-3651 GCA_031423875.1 Verrucomicrobiota bacterium
CCGGCAATTCCCCACCTGATCAAAGCGGAGATCGAAATTATTTCCAAATTTGTAGGCGACGACGTGAGGAGTCGAACGCTGTTAGCTATCTCATCGCAACGACTCGTTACCTCGTCGCCTACAAGTTTGAAACGTTGCAGACATCGCAGTGCGGGAATTGAGCGGATGGACTGAGATTATTTCGGCTATCAATCGTTGCACTGTGTCGTCATGAAATAGCTCGAACGCATCGCAATGGACACGAACAAATGTGGCGGCAGGCCATGTATCCGTGGGTTGTGCGTTCGTGTGACGGATGTTCTTGTGATGCTGGCCGAGGGCGTTTCAGAGTCGGAAATTCTGACGGACTATCCTTATCTTGAACCAGACGACATCAAGGCTGCGCTGGCTTATGCCGCGCGTCAGTCTGACCACGCCGTGCTTCAGGCTGCGTGAATTTCCTCGTTGATGCCCAACTTCCACCGGCGTTGAGACCCTGATGGCCGGGTCTGCCGAAAAATAGCGAGCACCTGATTGTTGAGCATTGCTGTGTCCGAGGACGGCCATGCTCCGTTATTTAAGACCACGCGCTCAGAAAAATTTCCACGCCTCGCCGCCTTTCCACACGACATAAACGCCGAGCAGGAAGTTCGTGATCGCGTGCGCGGTCATGGCGTCGCCGAGATGTCCGCGACGGATGGCGAGCCATTGATAGGCGAGACCGCAGAGGATTCCGGGCAACCATTGGAAGTGCGACGCCGCAAACAGCAGCGCACACAACCCCATTGCAACACCGTCGAAATGATTCATCGCCACCTTTGTGAAATCGTATTTCACGATGTAGCGATAGACGAGCGAACGGTAGAACGCTTCTTCAATCGGCGGCACTAGCACAGTCATGCCGAAGATGCGGATGACTATGAGTGACCACGCGATAATCGAGCCTTCGCCGAAATGCTTGAACGGATTCCAGATGCTCTCCGGTGTGTCCTTCATCAAGATATGGTTTTTCGGGTAGAACGGGTCTAGCCCGACCCACGCCACAAAGATGACGATGCCCACCACTACGGCTTCCACGCTGAACGACCAGCGCATCTCAGGAATGACTTTTCTCACCTCCCAAATCATCCACGCGCCTACGGCCATCTTTAGCGGGTAACTCCAGTACATGGCACCGCCGCCAGACATGCCGCCGATAAAGGTGATGGCGACCCAGACGACCATCGGCATGAAGCGCGCGTATTCGGGCGACTTCGCCATATTATCACGGAAAGAGGCAATCATGTGGCGCGGAGAGTGCAGGGAAACTTCTACTCAGACAAACTCAAAACATTCGTGGCTGTGCTGTTGGCAAACGTCACGGATGAGGGCGACATCGCTAGCACGAAAAATCCCGCCACGCGTTCGCCGAGATAAACCGTTTTGCCATTCACGACTGCGGAGGGATTTTTTGGATTGAAGAAAATGCCCTGCAACTTGAGCGGCGCAAGCTTCAACGGATCACTGGCAGCAACGGTTGACTCAAGGTTTTCAATCGTCGCAGGCGCAGCGGCAGCCGGTTCAGCGACAGTAACTGGTGGTGTCGGCTTGGGTGCGGGCTGAGTCGGCGCGTTGGTGTGTGGTGCGGGTTGCTTCTGATCTGCGCTGGCTTCGACTCGCAACGCCGGGCCGTTCTTTTGTGAGACATACCAGACGAGCGCGGCGCACATGCCGACGATGGCTACGATCACGAGCGAAAGTCCGACGAGCAGCAGACTCGTGCGCCGTCCCTCGCCTTGCGCGGGTTCGACCGGGCGAAATTCCAACGACGGCGTCGTGGGAGGATTGGCTTGTTGGGTTTGTTTGGCCCGCTTGAGGGCGTCGTTGATGAGGCTCATATCAAATGTTTCCTTCCAATTCACGTATGGCGCGACCGACGAGTTTGAAACTGATGCGTCCGGTCTGGTTCACAAATCCGGCAAGCAGCGCCTTATCGCAAAGCGCATTGACCAGACGCGGAATCCCGCCGCTGTAACGATGCACCCGCCAGAGCGCGGGCTTGGTGAAATACGGTTTGCCGTTGCCGCCAGAGACATGCAACCGATGCGTGATGTATTTGGCCATCTCCTCGCGCGAGAGCGGCGGCAAATGGAATCGCACCGTGATGCGCTGTCGGAGTTGTCGAAGCTTGTGTTGGTTCAACCGATCTCGCAACTCAGGTTGCCCCATCAAAACGATCTGGAGCAGCTTGCGATTGTCGGTTTCAAAATTGGAAAGCAGTCGCACTTGTTCGAGCAGGTCATCGGTCAAATCCTGCGCTTCATCAATGATGAGCACCGTGTCCTTGCCGCGTTCGACTTGTTGAAGAAGAAACTGATTGATGACCCCCATCGTGGTCAGCCGATCCAAGCCCATGACCGGCAGACCAAATTCCAAAGCGATGGCGCGAATGAGTTCGTCCGCGCTCATCATCGGATTCAGGATCAGCGCGGTGGTGTAATGTTGATCCAGTTGTTCGAGAGCGGCACGGCAAAGCGTGGTCTTGCCCGCGCCGACTTCGCCAGTGAGTTGAACAAAGCCTTTCCGTTCGCGGATGCCGTAGAGCAGATGATTGAACGCCTCGCGATGTTTCGCGGAATAGAACAGAAAGCGCGGGTTCGGTGTGATGTCGAACGGCGCTTCTGTGAGGCGGAAAAATTCCTGGTACACATGGAATACGGAGCAGGAGAAATGCCTCTGGCTAAAAACACCCTGGCGTGGTGCGTGGTGCGTGGTGCGTGAACAGAAAGGAGACAGAGATGCTCACGAAAGAAGCACGCCTTCAAGATCGCCAGCGCTTCTCGCACCAACGCTGCGTCCGCTTATCGCCGTCGTCGAGTGCATGGAGCGTGCGCCGAAGCTGGGCAAAGATGCGCAGATCATCGTGAACCTCTCCGTCCGAAGCGATAAAGGCGTGGCGCGAGTGGCGGCGAAGGTGAAGTTGGAAATGCCGAAGTGAACTTGATTTGCTCCGGCGACGAGAATACTTTTGAACCATGAAATACCGAGTCACGTTGATTGAGCATGAGGACGGCGTTTCAGCGAGTTGTCCATCGCTGCGCGGCTGCCATTCACAAGGCAAGACCCGTGCGGAAGCGTTGACGAACATCCAGGAAGCCATCCGCGAATGGCTTGCGGCGGAAGCGGACGAGGGCAAACTTTTCAAAGTCAGCGAAGTTGAAGTTGCGATTTGACCTATGCCCAAACTGCCCGGCGTTCGCCACCACGACGCACTGCGCGTTTTTGAAAAGCTGGGCTACCGCATCATCCGGCAGAGTGGTCACATCGTGATGTCCAACGGCGAAACCCGGCTCATCATTCCACGCGCCAACCCAGTTGACCCGTTCACGATGGGTGCGATTGCCCGCGACGCGGGACTGACACCGGATGAATTTAGAAAACTACTATGAACCCCTCCGGTCGCGGCGACAAAGACATGGCGCAAGTGGCGGCGAAGGTGAAATTGGAAATGCCAAAGTGAACTACATCTAAAGAATATGATTGGTTTGATTGATATACTAAAGGCAAGTGGAGTTGGGATAAATGTTCAAAAACGGAAATTGAAAATCCATTTTGGGCCAAGCAACAAATTTTCTGTAAATTGATTTTTCATCTGAGGGGGAGTGGCGGGATTAGTTCTTCATGTTGAGGAAA
>JANPGI010000362.1:0-20560 GCA_031423875.1 Verrucomicrobiota bacterium
CACGGTGAACACCTACATCCGCCGCATCTACGAAAAACTCCACGTCCGTTCTCGCACCGAAGCTGTGGCCCGCTTTGCCCATCTGCCCGTGCGTGGTGATCTGGCGCTTCGGAATCCCTGAGACGCCGCTCTCGCGAATCATCAAACTGCGGAATGTGGCTGTCCTCGGCCACATCAAGGCTTGATGGCGAAAAGACCTTCGCTGTTTAAGCCGTTGCTCTTACATGGAAGCGTATTCATCATGAATGGCATTGTATCCGCGTCCTGATGTTAATAATTTCCCCCACATCCTCGGCGATGCAGGGTCGCCATATCTAATTATACGATGCGCGCCACTCAACAGTCATTGTCCTGTAGGATACTCCGAGTCGGCGTTGTGGTTCTGTTCAATGTGTTCTGCTGGCTGCAAAGCGCCGATGCTCTGCCGCGCCGAGTGGATTTCGCCGATGAAATTCGACCCATCCTTAACAAGAACTGCGTGGGTTGCCACGGTGGCGTAAAACGCGCAGGCAAAATCTCCTTCATCTATCGCGACGAAGTCGTGGCCAAATCTGACACCGACGAAAAGCCCATCCATCCCGGCGATCCGGACAAGTCAGAGATGATTCATCGCGTCCTCTCGGAGGACGAAGAAGAACGGATGCCGCCACCGGAGCATGGACCGAAATTATCCGACAGCGAAATCAAACTGCTTCGCGAATGGATCCGCCAAGGCGCGAAATGGAAGGAGCATTGGGCGTGGGTCAAGCCGGTGGCGCAACCGTTGCCGAAAGTTTCGCAAGCCAAGTGGCCTCGGCAGCCGTTAGATAATTTCATTCTCGCGCGATTGGACGCAGAAAAACTCAAGCCGTCGCGTGAGGCAGATCGGGCGCAATGGTTGCGTCGCGCGAGTTTTGATCTGACCGGATTGCCACCAACACCGGAAGCGGTGAAAGCATTTGCCGCCGACAAGTCGCGCGAAGCTTACGAGAAAGTCGTGGATCGGCTGCTCGCGTTGCCGCGATTCGGGGAGCGCTGGGCGGCGCCGTGGTTGGATGTAGCGCGTTACGCGGATTCGATGGGTTACGAGAAAGATCCGTTGCGCACGGTCTGGCCATTTCGTGATTGGGTCATCCGTGCATTGAATGCGGACCTACCGTTCGATCAATTCACCATCCGCCAGCTCGCTGGAGATTTGCTGCCAGACGCCACGTTGCCAGATCGGGTCGCGGCGACGTTTCATCGCAACACGCAGGTCAACACCGAAGGCGGCACGGACGACGAGGAGTACCGTGTTGTGGCGACGATTGATCGCGTGAACACCACATGGCAGGTCTGGCAAGCGACAACGATGGGTTGCGTCCAATGTCATTCGCATCCCTACGAACCGATCAATCACGACGAGTATTACCGCGCGCTTGCCTTCTTCAACACCACGCGCGACTGGGATTTGAAGGAAGAATTGCCCGTGCTCCGGGTGCCGCTCGTTGAAACCAACTTCACCCGCGCGCAAAAACTGGATCAGCAAATCTCTCGCTTGCGTCGTGAGGAACATGCGTTCACCGAGCGTCTCGCGGAAAAGACTGTTGCGTGGCAGCCGCTGTTTCCTGATCGCGCGGCGGCTTCGCTCGGAACATCCCTCGTCATCAAGACCAACGATGGTGGCAACGCCGAAGTCTGGACATCGGGCACGATTGTCACGCATACCGGATTCACCATTGAAATCCCTGTGCCTCCAACCATAACCAACCTTGAAGCCTTGCGGGTTGAAGTGTCGCCAACTGATCCGGTGAAAGCGCGGTTCACGCCCGAGAATGGTTTTGTCATTTCCCAACTCCGCTTGGCGTTTGCGAATGAGGCTGCCGATGATTCCACCGGTTCAACAAATAGGGACGAGCGCATTGAGATCAATCTCGCCCAGTGCTTCAGCGACGAAGCTGAACCGTTCTTTGACGATGCCGCGACGCTTCAACCCGACAACGCTGGCTGGGGTGCATATCCGCGACTGACGGAACCGCGCCACGCCGTTTTCGTTCCAAGTGCGCAGGTGGCCTTGCCGTCCGGTGCGCGGCTCAAGTTGACGATCAAGCACGGCTTGGGCGGCGGCGACATACCGGCGATGGTCGCGCGCCGGATACGCCTCGCGATCACTGGAGACGATGATTGGGAGAAGCTCATCGCCAGTCCGGAGTTTCAAGCACGCCGCAAAGAGCTGGCCGAACTCACCCGCCAACGCAGTGAAATCGTGAGTATCGCCATTCCGACGATAAGCGAACAAGAGTCAGCATTGCGTCGGCCCACTGCCGTATTCGCTCGCGGTAATTGGTTGAACAAAACGGATGTCGTCACGCCGGGCGTGCCCAAGCTCTTCGGCCAACTTGTGCCCGATGCGACTGCTGATCGCCTCGCCCTCGCACGCTGGCTCGTATCGCCGAAGAATCCGCTCACGGCGCGCGTGACGGTGAATCGCGTGTGGGAGCAACTCTTCGGCATCGGCATCGTCGAGACGGTGGAAGACTTCGGAAGTTCTGGCGAGAAACCTTCGCATCCCGAACTGCTGGATTTTCTCGCGCTGCGTTTTCAGAACGAACTCGGCTGGAGTCTGAAAAAGCTTTTGCGCGAAATGGTTTTGTCCGCCGCGTACCGACAGGATGCGCGCGCAACAACGGAATTGCTCGCGCGTGATCCGCGTAATCGCTTGCTTGCGCGCGGGCCACGCACGCGGTTGAGCGCGGAGATGATGCGCGATCATGCGCTGGCGGTTTCTGGTTTGTTGTCCGAGAAAATGTTTGGCCCGCCCGTGATGCCGCCGCAGCCGGACGGTATCTGGAACGTGGTTTACAGTGGCGAGAAATGGACCACCTCGGCGGGCGAAGACCGCCATCGTCGCGCGCTTTATACTTTGGTGCGGCGGACGACGGGCTATCCGAGTTCGCAGACGTTTGACCAACCGACCCGCGAAGTTTGCGTCGCGCGACGTCTGCGCACAAATACGCCGCTGCAAGCGCTCGTGACGTTGAACGATCCCGTTTATGTCGAGAGCGCCGTGGCGCTGGCCGCACGGATGCGGCGCGAAGGTGGTGGAGATTTGCGGAAACAAATCATGCGCGGGTGCGAACTTGCCTGTGGTTCTGCGCCGGACAATAAATCACTCACTGCCTTGCTTGACCTACACCAACGCTCGCTGGCACGTTACGAGCGCGAGCCGGAACTCGCGAAGAAACTTGCCGCCACACCCGCCGATGCCGCGCTGGCGTTGGTGGCGAACACCATCCTCAACCTTGACTCCGCGTTGACCAAATGAACTCCGCGCAACGACATCTCGAACTCGAAACGCTGCAACAACTCACGCGGAGGCATTTCCTCCGGCAATGCGCCACCGGCCTCGGTGCGATGTGGCTGGGCGGTCTCGGCGTGAACACCGCGCTGGCGTCGCCACGCCGGGATTTGACGAAACCGCTCGGCGTGTTGCCGCCGCATTTCGCGCCGAAGGCCAAGCGCGTGATTTATCTCCACATGGCGGGCGCACCGAGTCAGTTGGAGTTGTTCCAATACAAACCCGAACTCGCGAAACTCGACGGTCAGGATTGTCCGCAATCGTTTCTCGAAGGCCAGCGCTTCGCGTTCATCACTGGCGTACCGAAGTTGATGGGGCCGGTGTATCCGTTTCATCGCGAGACGAAAACCGGCCTGTGGGTTTCCGACCGGCTGCCGCATCTGGAAAAACATTTCGACAAGATCACGTTCATCAATTCGATGGTGACAGATCAGTTCAATCATGCGCCCGCGCAACTGCTTTGTCACACCGGCAATCAAAATCTCGGCTATGCCAGCTTCGGTTCGTGGGTGACATACGGTCTCGGCACGGAGAACGAAAATCTGCCGGGCTACATCGCGCTGCTGAGTGGTGGCAATCAACCGGACGGCGGGAAATCTCTCTGGGGCTCGGGCTTTCTGCCGTCGGTGTATCAAGGTGTGCAATGCCGCTCGAAGGGCGAGCCGGTTTTGTTTCTCGATAATCCGCCGGGCATTGATCGGGAGTTGCGCGGCGATGTGGTGAAGACGATTGCCGCGCTCAATCAACGGACTTACCAGCAGCTTGGCGATCCCGAAACCGTCACCCGCATCTCGCAATACGAACTCGCGTTCCGCATGCAGACTAGCGCGGCGGCTGCGTTTGATCTGCGGCAGGAATCGCCGGAGACGCACGCGCTCTACGGCACGGAGCCGGGCAAGGAAAGTTTTGCGAACAACTGTCTGCTCGCGCGGCGGCTCGCCGAACGCGGTGTGCGGTTCATCCAGTTGTTTGACTGGGGCTGGGACTCGCACGGCACGGACAAGGCCACCGCCATCAATGACGGATTCGCCAACAAGTGTCGCCAGATAGATCAACCCGTCGCGGCGCTGCTCACCGACTTGGAGCGACGCGGGATGTTGCAGGACACGCTCGTCATCTGGGGCGGCGAATTCGGTCGCACGCCGATGCGCGAGAATCGCAACGGCGTGGAAATGAAATTTCTCGGGCGCGATCATCATCCGAGTTCGTTCACCATCATGGTCGCGGGCGGCGGTGTGAAAGGCGGATTCAGTTTTGGCGAGACCGATCCTATCGGCTATCACGTCGTCGGCGAGCCAGTGCAGGTGCGCGACCTTCATGCGACATTGTTGCACCTCATGGGCATTGAGCATCGGCATTTGACTTACACCTATCAAGGGCTGGAGCAAAAATTGACGGGCGTGAAATCATCCAGAGTGGTGGAAGAGATTCTGGCGTGATGCTTGACGGACGCCGCGTTCACATGCGAGTCGCACAATCTACCCCGTGCTGCCGCTGAAGGCGACGTTCCGGGGAGAGTGTCTGGATGCGCGTGCGTGATCGCGATTCTCATTTCTTTTCTTTCGTTGAAGCGCGTCGCTTGTTTTACTGCGTGTATGAACGTTGAAGACAACATCTGGGACAAGCTCACCCGCGTGGTGATCGGTTTGTGTTTGCTCGCCGGGTTGGTAGCCATCGGCGTCTGGTATCTGCCGCTGATCCGGCAGAATGAAAAGATGCGCGAGGAAGTGCTCCGGCTGGATCGTGAAGTGGCCAAGGAATCCGATACCCGCAAGCAGCTCAATGCTTCTGTGGACGCGCTCAATAAAGATTCCAAAGCCGTTGAACGCTTGGTGCGCGAATCAATGGGTCTGGCGAAGCCCGGTGAAACCGTCATTCGTTTCGAGGAAGTGAATACGAACACACTCCCCCCTCGCTGATTGTTGGAACGGAATCGGGTCTTACTTGTTTTGAGTGTCCAGGTTGTTTTTCAAGTCACTCCAATCAACCTTCTTCGCTTTCGGGTCGAGTCCGTTGATGAAGTCTTCGATGTTCGTGTAGCCGTCGCCGTTAAGATCACTGATCGCATCAGACGCATCGTTCGGATTCAAACCGTGCTTCTTTTCCCAATCGTCGGGTAAACCGTCGCCATCGGAATCCTTGTAGGGCGTGCCTTTGTATTCCGGCCAGCCGCCGACTTCGCTCGGGTCGGTGACGAATCCTTGTTTGACCTGTTCGGCGAGTTCATCGGTAAATTTTTGCGCGTAGCCGTAGAACTTCGCCTTCTCCTGTGAACCTTTCGCGATCTCTCTCGGAGCGATTTTGCCGGTGCGCGTTTGCTGGATGATTCGTTCGTCCACCGAATCTCGGCGGGGCAGGGTGGCGCCAGCATTCGCCAGCACGGTTTCATATGCTTTGTCTGCGGTCTGGATTTGCAACGGCGCATGAGCGAACGGTGAGTTTGTGCGGATGCTCGCCAACACTTCGCTCCGTGGTGCGCGTGATCCGGGTTGCACGCCGCCGTCCCAGTTGTCTTTGGTCACGCGTTCATAACCGTCAACGATGTTGCCGCTCACGTAGGCCTTGCCGAAATTGTCCACCACCGTCTTGCTGCGCTCGGATTCGGGCTTGAGCAAGCGGTAAGCGATCTCGGTGTTGGGCGTGCCCGGGCCGGGTTTGTAGTAGTTGTTGATGATGTTGAAAAAGCTCTTGTGATCGCCGCCATCCACTGTGCGATGGCGATAGTTGAAGAGCACGTTGTTCACGAACGTGAAGTCGCCATACATGCCCACGCTGGGATTGCGACCCGTGTTACACGCCCAGAGATTGTGATGAAACGTGCTGTTGAGTCCGCCAATCGTCGAGCCGAACGCGTGATGATAGATGTTGAGTGATTCGGAGGAGATCGAGTTCTGGATGGTCACGTTGACTGTCGGGAGTTTGAGGTCCTTTTCACTACCGGGCGGACGGTACATGTGGCGATACATCGAAATGTTTTCATCGAGACTCCATGAGGCTGAGACATGATCGATCATGATGTTGCCGATGGGATTGCCCCCGAAGGAATCATCACGATCCGCCGCCTCGGTCTTGCCGCGACGGAATCGCATGTGGCGGACGACAACGTCGTGTGTGTCTAGTTGCACGGTGTTCCCAGCGATGCAGATGCCGTCGCCCGGTGCAGTGTTGCCCGCGATGGTGATGTAAGGCGCGCGGATGCTAACGGCAGCTTTCAAGCGGATGATGCCGGCAACGTTGAAGACCACGATGCGCGGGCCACCTTGTTCAACGGCTTCGCGAAAACTTCCCGGCCCGCTGTCATTGAGATTGTTGACGACGATGACTTTGCCGCCGCGTCCGCCGAAGGAATACATGCCGCCGCCCCACGCACCGGGGAAGGAAGGAATCTTCGCCTGCGGCAGATCGTCGGGTTTGGCTGCGCTGGGGATGTAAGGTTTGCCCTTCGTTGCCCACGCCTCGATCTCTGGCAACGCGTGTTGGAATGCTGTGTCAGAAAGTCTTGCTGCCTCAGCCCGCTCTTTCCGGGACGCTTCCATGATGTCGCCCGGGACGTTGGGATAACCTTGGGCGCGGGCGGATTGAGTGGCGAGAACTACGATGACTGCAATCACTTGAAGATGTGTGACGAAGTTTTTCATTATCATTTGGGTTTTGAGTCAGACGGAGGTTGCGCGGGCTTCTTCAAATTCTGTTCGGCTTTCTTGGCATCGTAGCCAGCGTTCGAGAGGTAGTTGTTGATCTTGCCCTTGTATTTGCCGAACACGGCGTGCTTTTCATCGGAGGTGCTGCCATCCATCGCGAGTTCGCGCGCTTCGGTCAACCACGTCTTGATCTGCGCCTTCTGCTCGTCGGTGAGTTCGGGATACATCTTGAGATAAACGCCATAGGTCAGCGGCAACACGCCGTAGGTCAAACCGTCTTTCACCTTGTCCACCTGTTCCGCAGAAAGGTCAGCGGAAAGTCTGGCGAGAAATTCGCCGTGAAGTTTGTCGAGCCTGGGTTTGGTTTCATCGCGGGCGGATTGGATCGCGGCATCGGCGGCGGTCTTATCCGAGAGCTTCTTTGCATTTCCGATCTGAACATCCCGCACGAAATGGATGTCGTTCAGCGAGCGATACTGTTGGACGATGGCGGCGTGAACGCGGTTTGATTTGGTGACGTCCGTGATGGCGAGCGGGGCGACGATCTTGGTCACGCGTTCGTTGAGAATGCGGGTGTAGGCGGTGTCCTTGGGTTCGGCGGCAGAGTTGGTTTCAGCGGAGAAAACTGGTGATGCGAGCAGGCAAGTGGAGAGACACGCGAGTTGCCACGCCACGTTTCCCCTCACCCTAACCCTCTCCCCGGAGGAGAGGGAACAGGCAGCGACACGGGTCGCTTGTCCGATGGCATGTCGCGCAAATCCAGCGGCAAGTTTTTCAAAGAAGCGGCGCAGGATTCTCCCTCTCCCAGCGGGAGAGGGCAGGGGTGAGGGAGAGGCGTGATTCAAGTGAAGCATAAATAGTTTCATTTCGGCCAGAGCAGTGCGCGCTTGGTCAGCGGTGTCAGCACGAGCTTCGTCGGATCAACCACGACATGTTTGATCTTTTCGCGTCGCCAGGTGTAGGTGATGTGGACTAAGCCATCGCTCGTTTGAATCATCGCGGGATATGAGAAACCATTTGGCGCGCTCGGTTCGTCTTCCAGCACGAGAGCCGCGAGCCACGTCTTGCCGTCTTTGGACATGGCGAGGTTCAACGGGCTGCGGCCTTTGTTGTTGGGATTGTGGTTATAGACGAGCAGTTGTCGTCCATCTTGCAACGTCACCGCATCCGTTCCGGAATTAGGGTTCGGCATCTCCGTCGTCGTCATCTTGCCCCAAGTCTTGCCGCCGTCCTTGGACCAGATGTCGAACATGTAGCCGTGCTTGGTGCGACCGATGGATTGCAGCTTGTTCTTCCCATGAAACAAAATGCTCGGCTGGATCGCGGCGAGTTTTTTGCCGTCGTTCACGGGTGGAGTTGCCGTCCACGTCTGGCCGAGATCGGACGAACGTTCGAAGTGGACGCGCCAGCCGCCGTCGCCTTCTGTGCTTGTGCCGGAGAGGATGTCGCCGTTGGCGAGTTGCACGGGTTTGTTTTTTACCGGGCCGAGAATGCCATCAGGCAGGCGACGTGGCGTTGACCACGTTTTTCCGTCGTCGGTTGAAGTCGTCAACATTCCCCACCAAGTGCTGGGGCTAGGGCCGACTTTGTAGAACAACATCAGCGGGCCAGCTTTGGGTTGGAACAAAACAGGATTCCACGTCGGCAACCGTTTTTCGCCGAAGCCGAGTCCGTTCGCGACTTCCATCGGTGATGTCCATTTGCCGTCTTCAAGTCGCGAAACGTAAATGCACACATCGGGATCGCGCTCGCGTGTGCCGCCGAACCATGCGGTGACCAAGCCGGATTTTGTTTCCGCAATCGTCGAGGCGTGGCACGAAGGGAATGGCGCGGTCTCGTAGATGAATTCGGACTTCACAAAGCCGGGTTGATCGGCAGCGAGAAGTGATAAAGTGACGAATATCCCGGCGACGGAAGTGATGAAGAATTTTTTGCTCATGATTTTCCAAAGAGAAACTTTTTGCATCCCACGATTCCCAGACAGATGGCGAGCAAACTGCCTGCGTTCGGTTCGGGAACGTAAGGAGCAAGAGTGCTTCCGTCCAACCACCCGATGCTGAAGCTGCGAAGTCCCGTTGCGGTAGTGCCGATGTTGGCCTGAAACAGTGCGCTGGCAGACGCTACAAATCCGCTTGAATCGTTGCCAAAGGCGAGAGGGCCGCCGATGTCATAAATCCGGACCTGAACTGTGGCGATGCCGGACGCGGGAAGGTTCGCGAACGTGACTATGCGCGTCGGGAAATAACCGGCCAGTGAGCCAGAGCCTGTCATGCTGGTGACGTTTCCTTGTTCGAGCAGATGTCCATCAGTCACAATGCCGGGTGCAGCCCAGAAGCGAACGAGAAAATTTGCGACTGGAGCGCCTTGATAAATCTGCGTCCCGGCTGGCGTGTTGGTGGGTGTGTTGCCAGTCTTAGCGTTCGCCCAGTCACCGCCGAAGTTGATCCAATCCAACTCTGTTCCGAAGATGGGTGCTTTGAGTGTTACTAGATTGTTCCCGAACGTGATTGTGCCCTGTGAGAATCCTGAGTGAGTCATCACCACAACCAGCAGGCCGATGAGTGATTTAATTTTCATGATTCAAAGTTGCTCCTCATGTTTTATCAAAGCAACGTCCAAGTGTCATTCGCTCGTGAGGTGGTATTTCCCGCTGCCGAGTTGGAGAATGATGCGATCTTTTTCGCCGCGCAGGAGTTTCACGCCGCGTGCCTCGCCGAGTGTGTTGCCGCTTTCTGTCAGGCTCTGTTTCGCCATTTTTGGGACGAAGACAGTCGCTGTCGAATTCGCAGGGATTTCAATGTTCCATTCAAACCTTCCGCCGTCCTTGCGCCAGTCGCTTGAGATTATTCCGTAAGGCGAACGATACGTCGCCTTGGCAGATTTCAGGTCGCCGACGGGATGCGGTTTCATGACGATGTGTTTGAATCCGGGTTGAGCAGGGTCGGCTGAGATGCCCGCGAGATATTCGTTGAACCAAATGACGAGATCACCCACGAGCATGACGTGATTACCAGAGTTCATCGTCGGGTCAGCGGTGTTGCCGTTCCAAAGTTCCCAGATGGTCGTCGCGCCATTAGCGATCATGTAGCCCCAGCCCGGATATTCTTTCTTGGTCGCCATGTTATAGACGAGGTCGGCGCGTCCGTTGTCCGAGAGGACGCGGCAAAGATACTGCCCGCCGATCAAGCCCGTGCCGATGTGACCTTTGGTTTCATCGGTGATCTTGTTGACGAGTTGCTTGAAAACTGGAGCGTGCATGTCGTCGGGCACGAGGCCAAATGCCAGTGGCAACACACACGAAGTCTGCGAGCCGTTGTCGTAATAACCTTTGTCGCGCTTTAGGAATTTGTTGTTGAACGCGGCCTTCACCTCGCCCGCCCACTTCGCGTAGCGTGTTGCATCCTCGGATTTGCCAAGCAGTTTTGCGTAGCGCTCCATCAACTTGAGGTCGTTGTAAAAATACGACGTGGCGAGCAACGCCTTGTCCGTCTGCCGCGCCGGGTCTTTCGAGTGGATCAGCTTGAGTTCCTCCGGCGGCACGCACCAATCACCATAGCTGTCCTTGGCGATGATGCCGTTCGTCATGAAGCCGTTCATGTAGTCGAGCCACTTCTTCGCGGCGTCATAGCAAGCGGCGATGGGCGCGGTGTCGCCGTATTGTCGGTGCAAAATGTTCGGCGCGATGATGAGTGTGCTGGGCCATGTGACATTATCGGAATAGATCGGCCAGAACGCGGGCGCAACGTCTGGCAAACTGCCGCTGGGTTTCTGCGAATCACTGATGTCTTGCAGCCACTTCGCGTAAAGCTTCGAGATGTCGAAGAGGTAAGACTCACCGCGACATTCCTCGGAACGATCACCGAGCCAGCCCTGACGTTCATCGCGTTGCGGGCAATCCGTGGGCATGGAGCGATAATTTCCGCGCGTGCCCCAGAAGACGTTCGTATAAATCTGATTCAACAACTCATTCGAACATTTGAACACACCCGCGCGAGTCACGTCATCATTCACCACGCGACCTTCCAACGCGGCCAGCGTCGCGATGCCCGGCAGACCTGTCACCTCGACGTAGCGGAAACCATGATACGTGAAGCGCGGCTCCCAGATTTCTTTGCCTCGACCTTGCAGCGTGTAAGTGTCGGTCACCTGTGCGCCGCGCAAGTTCGCCATGTAGAGCGTGCCATCAGGATTCACCGTCTCGGCGAAACGCATCTGCACCGTCAGACCTGCCGAACCTTTCACGCGTAGCCGACACCAGCCGACCATGTTTTGTCCCATGTCATAAACGAGCACGCCGGGTTTCACTTCACGAAACGAGATCGGGTGAATCGTCTGCGTGACACGGATGGGTTCGATCATCTGTGCGGAAATTTCCCCCGGCGGCGCGGCGACGAGTTTGGCGGATTGCCACGCAGAATCGTTGTAACGAACCTTGCTCCAGCCGCGCAGTTCTTTGCGAGCATCGTATTCCTCGCCGTCGAATTCACCGCTGGCGATGATCGGTCCTTCGGTGGTCAACTTCCACGAGGTGTCGCTGACCACTTCGCTGACGGAGCCGTCCGTGTGTTCGACTCGCAACAGCAGAAGCAGTTTCGGCCAGCCGAAATTCACCGTGCCTGCATAGACCTTGCCGCGATCTGACGCGAACCTTCCGCCACCGAGAACCGCGCCAAGGGCGTTCGCGCCGCGCTTGAGTTGCTTGGTGACATCGTGAGTCACGTAGAAGGCGCGCTTGTCATATTGCGCCAGAGCAGGGGAGAGGACGGCATCGCCGACTTTCGCACCGTTGAGATAAAGTTCGGACGAACCGAGACCCGAGTAGCTGACGGTGGCGCGCTTGATCTTTTTCTCCACGGCAAATTCCTTGCGCAACCACCGCGCTGGGAAACGCCGGTCTTCCGCGGTGCGCGTTTCGCCCCATGGCTCCATCCCCACCGGGCCGAGAACTTTCGCCGCAACCCACTTTGAATCATCGAAGCCGACCTTGTTCCAGCCGTTCACCAGCGACTTGGAAACTTTCCATCCTTCATCCGTCCTGACGACGAGTGGATCGCCCGTGGTGAACTCGATGGTCAGCGAGCCGACGACGCCAGCGGGATTTTCGTTCGTGCCTTCATTGCGACCCACGAGTCCGAACACATAAGTCTTGCCGGATTCGACCCGCGTGGTGATGTCGTTCCATTTGACCGTTTTGAAATTATTCCTCGCGCCGAGATCAAATTCATTCAGCCAGCCGCGACATTCGTTGTCGCCGGTGTATTGGAACAACGCGCGTTTGATTTTGCGATCCGCAGGGATGGTGATCTCCTTGCGAAACCAATTCGTCTCGATGGGTGCAGCCTTTGTCGCATCGCCTTCGGGAAACCATATCCAACTCGTGTCGGAAAGAACGCTGGTCACATTCTCGCCATCAAGACCGATCCATGACGCTGCCCCAAAATCGCCGGGAGCAAGCACCCCCATGCTCCACTTCGCCGGTTTGCTCCATGACGAAACGGTTTTCTCATCCGACCACACACGCACCTTCCAGAAACATTCCTTGTGAGACGCGAGTGCTTTGCCGGCATACGGCACGAGTACGGATTGAGACGATTGAATCTGTCCGCTATCCCAAAGATCGGCGCGGCCTGTGCCGAGCTTTGCCTCGCTCGAGGCGACGAGGATTTGATATGCGAATTGCGATTGTGCGCGTTCGTCTGTTTTCATCACCCAACTCAAGCGCGGTTTCGTCGCGTCAATCCCGATCGGATTCACGAGATGCTCGCAGCGCAGATCGCTGGCGGCGACTCCCGCGAGACACGCCGTTGCAATCAGAAACATACCCAGCACGATGGAGTTGAGGATTAGCCGTGCGCAACGCGACGCACGCTTGGTTAAGATATATTCAGGCATACTAGGATTGGATGATGATTGTCCCAGCGTGAGCGAGCAATGCGATTTTTAGCCGAGCAGTAGGCGGCGCGGCAGTTCCAGCGACACTCGTTGAAAGGAATTGGCTCGGTTAAGTTGAACACATCGTTTTCTTGCTCGTCAAAATTCCTCTGACCTGATTAACCTTGGTCTAAATCAACTATGAAGATTGCTTTGTTGCCCGTCTTAGTCGTCGCTTGCGCTGTGTTCATCGCCCCCGGAGCGATTTTTGCCCAACCTTGGGCAGCGACTAATACCCCGCCGCCGCGTCCTGTGACGACGTTCACTCCTACTGTTCCTCATCAGCTTGCCCCCGCCAAGCCAGTGGTGGCGACTCCAGCACAGCCGCCGCAGGCACTTGGACAATTGCCCGATGGCATTCTGGTGTTTGACGCGCTCTCGAAAGATTACACGACAAAGCCCGGCGAGATGGAGGCGAAGTTCGCTTTCAACGTGACGAACGTTTCATCGGGAGAAGTCGTCATCAGCGGCGTTCAAACTTCCTGCGGCTGCACCGTTGCGCAACTGACCTATCCTTGGAAACTCGCTGCAGGTGGCAGTGGGGTCATTCCGTTGACGATGAATCTGGCGGGCAAGGCGGGTGTGGTGTTCAAGACGGCGAATGTATTGACGGACAAAGGGCAAAAAATGCTTACGGTGAAGGCGAACATCACTCCAACGGAAGCCAATCCGCTCACGATGGGCGCGGATCGCGAAAAGAATCGTCTCATTGCGGCGCAAAACCGGCAGGCGGTGTTCCAAGGAGATTGCGCCAGATGTCACGTTGAACCTGCCATCGGCAAGATGGGCAGGGAACTTTACACTGCTTCGTGCGGCATCTGTCATGATGAGGGTCACCGCGCGCAGATGGTCACTGATCTGCGCACGAAGTTGCCGGGCACTGCTGAGTACTGGAAGTTCTCGATTGTGCATGGCAAGCCAGGGACGTTGATGCCAGCCTTCGCACAAACTGAAGGTGGCCCTCTCTCGGACGCTCAGATTGCTTCACTCGTGGAGTACCTGGTCAAAGATTTTCCCGCCGATCAGAAAAAAGTAGTAGAAAAAGTAGTAGATCCCCACGCCGGTCACGCGCACTGAGTCATTCCAAAGCCTGAAATTGCTTTGGCGTTGAAGCGACGCGGACAGGTTCGTATCGTTCGCGCGTGTCGCAGACGGATAATAATCTTTCGCCGCTCGCCGCGCCTATCACTTCCGTTTGGGGTGTGGGCAGCGAGCGCGCCAAATCCCTCGCGCGGCTCGACATCTTCACCGTTGAAGACTTGTTGCTCCACAAACCGCGTCGTTACGAAGACCGTAGAAAGTTTCTTTCCATCCGCGAATTAAAAACCGGCGAACCCGCCACCGTGCGCGGGAAAATCATTGCTGCGGGACGCAAAGGTTTCCGCAAAGGTGCGCGCAGCCTGTTTGAGTGCGTCCTTGATGATGGCACGGCGCATCTCCATCTGCGCTGGTGGCAGGCGCAACCGTGGATGGAAGATTACTACGTCACAGGTCGGGAATTTCTCGCGTTCGGAAAAACCGATTCGCTCCGACCCCGCACGTTCGAGCATCCTGAAACTGAATTGATCGAGAACGACGAGGATGAATTTATCCATGTCAACCGCATCGTCCCGATCCATCCGCTCACCGAAGGCATCACGGGTCGTGTGATGCGGACGCTGATGTGGCGGGCGTTGGAAAAGTTTGAAGGCGAGATCGCCGAGCCGGAGTGGGCCAAGTTGCAACTTGCGATGGCATCGCTCCCCTCCCGCGCCAACGCCGTGCGCATGATTCATTTTCCGGAGGAGTTGACCGATGTGGAGTTCGCGCGGCAACGGCTCGCGCTCGATGAGTTCGTGGAGTTGCAGATCCAGATTCAGCTGCGTCGAAAGAAGTTTGAAGCCAGTGCGAAGGCGTTGGCCTGCGCCGGTGATAACCGGCTCATCAAACCGTTTCTAGCGCAACTTGGCTTCAAGCTCACCGCCGCGCAGACCCGTGTGCTGCGCGAAATCCGGGCGGACATGGGCGGAGCGCATCCGATGCGGCGTTTATTGCAGGGGGATGTCGGTTCAGGCAAAACGGCGGTCGCGGCTTGCACGGCGATGATGGCGTTGGAAAGCGGTTTCAACGTCGCGCTCATGGCCCCCACGGAAATCCTCGCCGAACAGCACTTCCGCAACTTCTCGCACTGGCTCGAACCGCTCGGCGTGAAGGTGGAGATGCAGACGGGATCGAAGAAAACGGTCGAGAGTCGAGAGTCGAGAGTCGAAAGCCAGAGTGCCGTCCTGCCCTCGACTCTCGACTCTCGACCTTCGACTCTGACGATTGGCACTCACGCGCTGCTCACTGGGGGATTCGATCTTCCCAAGCTCGGCCTGGTGATCATTGACGAGCAGCACAAATTCGGCGTGACGCAGCGCGAGCAACTCGTGCGCAAAGGAAATTATCCTCACCTGCTTGTGATGACGGCCACGCCCATTCCGCGCACGCTGGGTCTGACGCTTTACGGCGATCTGGATTTGTCGGTGATTGACGAACTGCCGCCCGGACGCGGCTCGGTGAAAACGTTTGTGCGCGCGTCAGACAAGTTGCCCAAGGTCTGGGAATTCTTGAGCCAGAAACTTGCGGAAGGTCGTCAGGCGTACGTCGTTTATCCGAGGGTCGAGGAGAATGCGGACGGATTGAAGGCTGTTACAAAAGAATTCGATGTGTTGAAGAAGCATCTCGCGCCGTTTCGCGTGGGCTTGTTGCACGGACGCATCAAGAGCACTGAGAAAGAGGCTGTCATGACGGACTTCAGGGCGAACCGCGTGAACGTCTTGCTCGCCACGTCACTGATCGAAGTCGGCGTAGATGTGCCGAACGCCACGGTGATGTTGGTGGAGAATGCGGAGTCGTTCGGGTTGGCTCAACTGCATCAGTTACGAGGCCGCATCGGACGCGGCGCGCACGAGAGTTTTTGCATCCTGATCTCTGACGTGAGCAATCCGGGATCGCAGGATCGGCTTCGCGTGATGGAGGAGACGACGGATGGGTTCAAGATCGCGGAGGAGGATTTGAAACTGCGTGGCCCAGGCGAGTTGCTCGGGCAGCAACAGAGCGGCTTGCCACGATTCCGGTTCGGAGAACTGAAGGCCGACATCGCATTGATCCGGCAGGCGCGCGAGATCGCGGCGAACTGCCTGAAGTGAGCACCGATTTGCCACGTTGCTGCGGTTTGAAGGCGGCACTACGGATCAGCAAGATACAGCCCCAATTATGTTACGGCATAAAATTCTCTATCGCCCCGCCATTGTTCAGCTATCCTCTCGCAACGGTTACTGACCCATGAGCAAGCTTCTCTTGATAGATGACGAGGCGGACGTTCAATACTCGTTCCGCCGCATTTTCGATTCAGCCGACATCGAACTCACCACCGCTTCCAGCGGTGAGGAGGGGTTGACGCTGATCCCCAAACTTAAACCCGATCTCGTCCTTATGGACATTCGCATGGGCGGCATCACGGGTTTGGAGACGCTCCGGCGCATCCGGCAGATGGACACCAAGCTCCTCGTCATCCTGATGACCGCCTACGGCAGCACGCAGACGACGATCGAGGCGATGAAGCTGGGCGCTTACGATTACCTTACCAAGCCGTTCGATATTCCAAAACTCAAGGAGCTGGTTGCAAAAGCGCTGAAAGCCGCGCGCGACATGCAGCAGGTCGTGTCGTATCAGCCGTTGTTGGAATCTGAGGATTACGAGCAGGGCGTCGTGGGACGCAGCGATCCGATGCAGCAGGTTTTCAAACTCATCGGCCAAGTCGCCGCGTCAGATGCCACTGCGCTCGTCACTGGCGAGAGCGGCACGGGCAAGGAACTCGTCGCTCGCGCCATCTATCATCACAGCGAACGCAGCAAGCAGGCGTTCCTAGCGGTCAATTGTGCGGCGATCCCTGAGCAACTACTGGAAAGCGAATTGTTCGGTCACGAGCGCGGATCCTTCACCGGCGCCACCACTCAACGCATCGGCAAATTCGAGCAATGCAACAACGGGACGATCTTCCTCGACGAAATCGGCGACATGACGCCACCCACGCAGACCAAGATTCTGCGCGTCTTGCAGAGCGGCACGTTTGAACGCGTTGGTGGCAACCAACCCATCAAGGTCAACGTGCGCGTCATCGCCGCCACCAACAAACCGCTCGAACAAGCCGTGGCTGCGCGGGAGTTCCGTGAGGATTTGTTCTACCGCCTTAACGTCGTGCGAATCCATATCCCGCCGTTGCGCGACCGTCGCGAGGACATTCCGCTCCTTGTTAATTATTTCCTCAAAAAGATAGCGAAAGAACAAGATCGCCAGCCCAAATCCATCGCCACCATCGCCGTCAAGGCGCTCGAAAAATATCATTGGCCGGGTAACGTGCGTGAGTTGGAGAACATCATCCGTCGCGCCCACGTCATCGCCAAAAGCGAAGCAATCCTGAGCGCTGATCTTCCGGTGGAAGTGACGGGGCAAGGCACACCAAACACATCATCGTCCTCTGCTGCTGGCGAATCTTCCTCCTCGGATGCGTCCACGCTCGCGCGGCAGTTGTTCCAGATCGCCAAACGCGATCCAAAACTGAAAGTGTTGCCCGCCGTCGAGCGCGAACTGATCGTTGAAGCGCTTAAAGATTCGAGCAACAATCAGGTTCATGCTGCCAAGCTGCTCGGTATCACGCGCGCCACATTGCGCAAACGCATCGAGAAGTTCGGCATTCATCGCGAACTCAAGATTCAGTGAGATGTGCAAGGCTGGCCGGTTTTTTCCAGCCTGATTAGAATTGCCCAGCCTAAGGCGAGCATCAGTCGTCACTCCGTTCTTTGCTGGCGGCCAACTGGCCCTGTTTCATTGGTTGTTTTTCACGACACATATCGTCCTTCGGCATGAAGATGTGGTTGGCATTGTCGAAGCTTAAAGGACGATGGCTGATTTTTTGATTATGAAAACACCCGCCGAAACTGAAGAACTTTCTGCAACTTCCGACTACGCTGTCAAAGTCTGGCTCGTGGACGACAACGACCGGTTTCGCGAGCTCGTAGCTGACATCCTGAACGGCATGAGCGGCATTCAATGTGTCCGACATTTTTCTTCACCCACCGCGCTTCTGAGTACGCTTGCCAGCAAAACCGGGCCGGATGTCATCCTGCTCGATGTCCAGATGGGAAATGAGAACGGCCTGGATGCGGTGCGTCCGATAAAATCTCTGGCTCGCTCGACGCGAGTGTTGATGTTCACGACTTGTTTCGATTCAGAATTGCGGGAACGTGCATTGAGCGACGGCGCTTCGGATTATCTGATCAAGAGCGGTTCTCTGGATAAGTTGGCCGAGTGCATCCGTCGCCCTGATGATCCAGCAAGAGTTTGTTCATCGTCACGTAGGCGATATGTGCGGACACCTCAAGCGACAGACACAACTGAGCAGCTTGCCGCGAGTGTCTCTCATCATCCGTTAACACGAGGTTTGAAGTTCATCCGCGCTTTGTGGAATTGATTCAACTCACGCGATCAGAGCAGGCTCTGCGATGGTAGCGATTGCTTTTTGCGATGGTCTGGTAATTCATAGCGCGTGGCCGAACCCAGTCTGTTGCTGCTCATTCCAGCTTACAACGAGGAAGCGCGCATCGAACCGGTGCTGCGCGAGTTTGGTCATTACTTCCAGAATCATTACCCCGGAAATTTTCAACTCGTGGTCGTTCTCAACGGCTGTCGTGACAACACGCGTGGCGTGGTCGAGCGCGTGGCGAAAGAATTTTCCTCCATCAGCCTGCTGGATTTTCCCGATCCCATCGGCAAAGGCGGCGCGCTTATCGAAGGACTCAAGCTCGCGTCCAAGGCCGAAGTGATCGGCTACGTGGATGCGGATGGCGCGTCACTGCCGGAAGCGTTTCATGCGCTGGTCAAACGTCTGAGTGAAGCCGACTGCATCATTGGTTTACGCTGGTTGCCGGGGGCCGTGTTGCATCAAGCGCAGCCGTGGTTGCGACGATTCAGCCGCCGCTGTTTTCATAACTCTCTTCTGGATGCACATCCAAGATACGCAATGCCCGTGCAAAGTGATGCGTCGCGCCGCTTGTCCCGGAGCGCGCCGCCCTTCGACACGCATAGAACCCTTTCATACCCCTTTCGCTGTCCACGCGCTCCGTCATCTCCTTTCACCCGTCTTTAATCACACCCGGCTTTGCGGAGCAGCATGAGTTCGAGGTCGTGAATTTCCAGCCGGGCCGATCCGCGAAACAAAGCAGCAATTTCCCCTTTAGTTTTCGCCATTGTGATGAACTACCAAGTCAGCCAACAGATCACAGGCGGTAGCTACAAATTCACCCCCGGCAGTGATCACTAGCTTATAGGGTTTGATTATTTCTTGGTCTGACTCGCGAGCATCTTACGCCATTTCTTCTGGCCATTGGTGACGATGCTGCCGGGCTGCGTGGAGTAGTAGTCGTAGCCGAGTTTATTTTTCGCGGCCATCGCTGCGAATGTGTCATAAACGACACCATCTCGACCGGGGAAAAGTGGTTTGTTAGTTTTCAAATCATAGAAGCGCGCCCAGTAAACTTCGGTCGAAGCCGCATCGGGTTCATAGCTCGTCTTGCCGTTCACATTGGTCTTGCCCATGCCGGTGATCTTCGCGTTTTCCAGCCACTTCAAACCGCTCTCGATGCACGCCACGATTTCAGGCGCAGGATTGGTGATGGTCATCAGGAACTTCAGGAGTTGGGCGCTTTCCATCCCGCTCAACGTGGCCGGCTCCATCTTGCGCGCCGAAGCGGGCTGGAGTGTGAGGGAGTCATATTGTGAGCACCAAGCGGTCTTGGTTCCGTTTTGCACGATCTGGATTTTGAGCACGCAACGGATACCTGCGGCCAGTGCCTCGGCAGCCTGTTGGCGCAGGGAATCATCAAGGAAGGTGAATTCCGGTTCGTGGGTCTTGATGCCTTGGAGCAATTCGAGCACATGCGTCATCGCGTCGTCATTGAACGTGATGTCGTCGTGATACCCGCCTTCCAGCGGATAAACCTGCGGCCAGCCGCCGTTCGGAAATTGCGCGGCAAAGATGAACTTGAGTCCCTTTACAAACCCCGCCTTGCAATCCTCGCGCTTTGTTGCCTGCCACACATTGGCGAGGAAATACATTTCCTCCGTGGTCGAACCGTTGTCGAACGTGGCGACGTAATGCGCCGGGTGACCCGGCTCGTTCTGCGAACTCCATTGCATGCCGGGCTGGCGCGGGCCTTTGGTGAAACCGAGGTGCTTGGACCAGCCGCCCGTGGGGGTTTGATAGGAGATTACCGCGTCCGCGAGTTGCTTCGCCTCGTCGCTGGCATACCAAGCATCGCCGGTTTTGAGGGATAACTTAAAATCGCCGCCGCTGGGGGCGCGGAGGGCATTGGTCATTTTGTTGGCAGCAACTTCAGCTTGCACTGCTGCCGCGTCAGCGCCTGCGTTGGTATAAGAGCGTGTCAGATAAATTTTCCATGCGGCGCTTTCCGACGACGGCAATTCATTTATCCGGCTCAAAGTGATCGGCTCGGCGAATGCCGGGGACAGCACGAATAAAATCACGACGGGAAAAAGTGTTCGGATCATTCGGAATAATTTATCAGGTTGCCCGCATGTATGCTTCCGTAGCTTGTGCATATCGGATTGAGGATTGTGCCGAAAGCGCGTT
>JANPGI010000363.1:0-4357 GCA_031423875.1 Verrucomicrobiota bacterium
GTGAGTTGACTGACCATCTCGACGTTGGTGCTTTTGTTCGCGGCGGCGGCGAGACGCTCGGCGTATTTGGTGATGGTGGGCAGGCGCGAATACTTGTCCATGCTCTCGCGTTTGTCCACGACGTGGAGGATTTCATCCACGAAACCATCGAAGCCGACGAAGGCATTGAGCGCGCCTATCTTGGCGGCGTTGGATTGGAGTTGGCTGGCGCACGCGGCGCGCAATTCAGGAGTGTTCATTTAGAGTGGGAGTGCTGGCTGGAGATGAAATTCTTTAACGCAAAGGCGCAAAGACGCAGAGGTGTGATGGATGTTGCCTTCGATGGATCGTGTCACTGTCAGAAATTGTGTTGTGCGTGCGTTGGTTTGTTTTGGCTTGGTGACTTTGCGTTAATTCCGAATCAGTCGGCGTTGACGCCGAGGGCTTGCAGCACGCCTTCCAGTTCGGCATCGCTGTAAAATGAAATCTCAACCGAGCCTTTGCCTTTGGCGTAACGCAATGAAACCTTCGTGCCGAGCTTCTCGCGGATTTTGTTTTCCAAGTTCGCGACGTGCGCGTCTGTTGGCAACGAAACTTTGGCGGCTTTGGGTTTGCTGTCGCGCGATTGCATCTTCGCGATCAAGCCCTCAGCCTGGCGCACGTTCAATCCTTCTTTGATGACGCGCTCGGCGGCTTCGCTTTGATGCACGGGATTCGTGAGGCCAAGAATGACTTTCGCGTGACCAACCGAAATGCGTCCATCACGGATGAAGTTCTGCACTTCGCCCGGCAGTTTCAGGATGCGGAGAGCGTTCGCGACGACGGCGCGGCTCTTGCCGACTTTTGTGGCGACGAGTTCCTGCGTGAGTTGAAACTGGCTGACGAGCTGTGCGTAACCGAGTGCCTCTTCAATGGCGTTGAGATTTTCGCGTTGCAGGTTTTCGATGAGCGCGAGTTCCAACACCGCGCGATCATCCGCCTCGCGCACGATGACCGGGACTTCGGTCAACCCGGCGAGTTGTGCCGCGCGCCAGCGACGTTCCCCGGCGATGAGTTCAAAGTTAGTTCCCATCGGACGAACGATGAGGGGTTGAACAATGCCTTGTTCTCGGATGGAGTCGGAAAGTTCCCGCAACGCTTCGGGCGGAAAATCTTTGCGCGGTTGGAAGGAGCATGGCTTGACCTGCGCCACGGGCACGCGGCGAACCAGATCACGCGATACCGGCACGGGCGCGGGAATGACTGCGTGCGGCATTGTGGCGGGCACGCCGGGCGTGGTCGTCGTGGAAAGTGTGATCGCGGGAGGCGGTGCGACAGGCGCAGAGTTAGCGATGGCCGGAGAGCCACCCAACAATGCGCCAAGACCGCGTCCCAAAGCCGGTTTTGCCATGCAGTTAGGGTGTCGAAGCCCTGAATCATTGTCAATTATGCATCACTTTGAAACAGGGTCGGGAGTGCCCTTTCAATGGTTTCACGAACCCACCTCAAGAGGCTCTTGCAAAATTCCGTGGTTGCGAGTTGCGTCCGCGCTATTCTTCTAGTTTCCACTTACTGGCGACGGAGACTACCCGATTTCGAAGTTGGCTTTGGGCAGACGATATTTACGACATCATCCGTAATTACCGCGCCCTCTGTCCGCAATGTTTTGTAATACTCAAAATTGAACACTCATTCCGATTTGGCATCATTGGAATGCGACGTAACCAAAAGAGCTTACGCCATTTCATTTTTTTATGACGATCTCACGAGTTATCGGGCGGGTCAGAGGGGTAATACGCGCGATCGCAGACATGGCTTTGCCAATTGTCTGACGGGATAAATATTTTGGAATAAAGACCATTGTCTCGGCCTCCATGTATAGGTGCGAGACGAAGCTATCAATTTAAGGCTGCTGCAAATTTTTGCCTCAATGCGTAAAATCGATTCACGGGTTTGTTTGGTGACGTTCGTGGTTTTGTTTGCCTTCATATTTGAAGGTGTGAACAAGGCGATGGGGGCGACCAACATCCTCAACTTCACTTATGCCAATCGTTCACAACTTCTAGCGGATGGTTGGGACTTCATTGCGCGTACGGCAGGCGGCACTTCGAGGAACACCGAAATCACGAATGGCGGGAATGTCATATCTTACAATCAGGCATCGCATCCCGGGGCGATCCGTATCCCGTTGGACAGTGGTGATCTGTGGCTGAACAACAACAATTCACATAACAGCCTGTTCCGCACCTTGCCGACCAATTGGACGCGGGTGGAATTAGACATCACTTTTGCGCCTTCGCAGCCGTATCAGCAAGTGAACCTCGCGCTCTATCAGGATGACGACAACTATGTGGAGGTGGCGCGCACCCACTACCCAGCGTTCTCTTTGGTGAAAGAGACAAACGGTTTCGGCAATGTGTTGACGACTTACAACGCGGCCGGGGCCAATGCCAGTTTGCGCCTGGACCGGGACGTGACCTACGGAGAAATCAGTTCCTATTACTCGCTCGATGGAACAAATTGGGCGTTCGCCGGAAAAACCGGACAGGAGTTTGTCAGCCCACGCCTTTGCATCTGGGCTGGCGGATTGGGAAGCGGGTCTGCCACAGCCGACTTGCGGCAGGTGCGAATCATCACAAGCGACACCCCCTTCACATCAACACTCTATTTACAACCTCTCTCCATGGTGTTCAGCGCAATCGCGGGCCAATCCAACACCAATCTCCAGCGCGTGAACATCTATCACAACGGCCCGGATAATTTTAACTGGAGCGTGACCAAAAGTGCATCGTGGCTTTCGATGTCCCCGACCAACGGCACCTCGCCGGGTTACTGCGATATTTCGGTGAACACAGCCGGCCTGACCAATGGCGCGTACGAAGCGACATTGAGTTTCACCGCGACAGGTGCTGTGACCAACACCACCGTGTTCCCAGTCAACCTGATCATCAACGCCAGCAATCGCGTCAAACTGGCAACTTGGAAGGGGGGGAGACAGGGTGCCATGAGCGTCTGGATTGACGACTCGGATCAGGTCATGTTCACCGAACTGACCGCAGCAGGATTTGCCGGGACTTATGCGCTGATGGGGCCTGGTTATCAATTGTCGCAATTCATCACCTACTACAACGCTGGCATGGAGTTGGGATCGCACACAGAAACTCATCCTTGTTTGCCTCAGAACGGTCCTGATCGTCGGTCTCAACTGGAATTAAACATCTCCAACATCGTCGCCTCCACACCGCAAACCCAAGATCGCCTGACCTCGTTCGCCTGGCCGTGCGGAGCGAATACCATACGCGAACGTGTCTGGGCGTCAGATTATTTCCTCGTCTCTCGCGGCTACAACTGGAATCAACTGGAAGACACGACTCCGAAAGATTTCATGGATGTGAAGAGTTATAACTCACATGAACACTCGCCATTTCCACCCGCAGACTTCAAAACCATCGTGGATGCCGCCATTGCACAAGGCAAATGGGCGAACTTGGTCTTTCATACCTTAAACAACGACGATGGCGCCGTTGCTTACGCAGTGGGCAAAGACATCTGGGTGGGAACCGGCGGCGATGTGACGCGATACATCTTGCAACGAGATCGTACGATCCTGACGAATTATTCCCAAACATCCAGCCGCATCAGTTTTGATTGCCGCCGCCTCACCATTCCGGCCTCACCGCTGCGAAGTTTTGAAACTGCGTTCAACACCAACGACACCGTCACGCTTCAAGTTTCAGTCACGAACCTCGCGCCCGTCGTCGGAGTACAAGTCAGCGGTTACCCTGTTGCATTCGTCGTCCGCACAGTGGGCAGCGCGACAAATCTGTTCTTTGACGCACTCGTCGTCGCCACGAACAAGACCATTTTGATCACCCTCTCGAATGGCCCAGTGTTGACTGCTACACCCGCTAATAAAACCAAGGTTTATAAACAAAACAATCCAGCACTCAACGGCACGCTCACGGGAGTTCTTGGTGGGGACGGCATCACAGCCACTTACTCCACTACCGCCACGGCCAGCAGTCCGGTTGGCACGTATCCCATTACACCTGTCTTCAGTGATCCCAGCAACCGGATGGGAAATTACATCGTCATCACAAACCTTGGCTCGCTCACGATCACGAAGTCCAACGCACCGGTGACGCTGGGCGGGCTTACATATACGTACAATGGCACGGCCCGCAGCGCGACAGCCTCGACGATTCCTTCTGGGTTGTTGGTTAACTTCACCTACAACGGCAGCACGGCATCCCCGACGAACGCGGGCAACTATCAAGTCATCGGAACGATCAGCGATGCGAATCATCAAGGAGCTGCCACCAACACGCTGATCATCGCGAAATCCAACGCGCCGGTGACGCTGGGCGGGCTTACATATACGTACAATGGCACGGCCCGC
>JANPGI010000364.1:0-1750 GCA_031423875.1 Verrucomicrobiota bacterium
TTGAGCCGTAGTCGCCGTTGGCGAGTGCCGTCGTGTCGTTCGGGTCAGCGTCCTTGTTCGTGTCCTTGAGATTCCCGGAATGATAGACGCGAGTGAGGGATGAATCCGAGCCGCTGAAAACCCCCGTTCCACCGCCTGCACTCACAATGTTTGTGCCGCTCACATCATCGCCGCCATCGCCAGCGAGGTGGAAGTTGTTGATGAAGTTGTTGAAGCTGGGCTGGCCGCCCGAACCGCTGCCGCCTGTGCCGAGCCAGTTGTAGAAAACGTTGTTTCGGAAATCATTCAACGCGCCCGTGCCGATTTCACTTCCGACGCGTGGTAAGCGACCTTTGAGATGCGCGTAGAAATTATTGAGCACGCTGACCTTCGCGTTCGAGCCAGCCTGCAACAGCGAGCCGAGCGCGTGCCCGCCATACACGCCGGGATTCTCCGCGTCGGCCTGCGGATAATTTTCTCCCTGCGCGATGGTGCAAAACTGGATGGAAAGATTCGCCGCGAGTTCGTTGCACGAGATGGTTTCGTCCGTGGCATAAATCGTCGTGAGATGATCAAGCATGATATTCTGGCCGCTGATATCAAGCGCGTCATAGACGAACGAGTCAGGGAAATCTCCCGGCGTCGGCAGCGTGGGCGGGTCTTCAAAACTTCTCATACCGTAGCTGGGCGCGAAGGTGATGTTACGTGCGATGGTGTTCACGCTGCTCGCCTTGGTGACGCCACCAGCGATGATGACCGGACCGGGAGCCGTCTGCCCCGCGATGGTGGTGTTGCCGGAAAGATTGTAGCGCGAGGCCGCATCCCAGCCGTGCATGTGATTGCTCTCCGCACCGAAGCGACCGAGCCAGAACGTGCCAGCGACATCAAACACGATGGTGCGCGGAACACCGGGCGGGAAATTGCCGTCGGTCAAACCGTAGCGCAACGTGCCCGCCTCGTTGTGATTCATGTTCCGATCCAGCTTGGTGACGTGATAAACAATTCCGCCACGTCCGCCGGTGATGAATTTCGCCGCACCGTCCGCGCCCGGAAACGCAGGCAATCCCGCCGGACTTGCGGGCACAACCACCAGCGACGCTACCGAACTCGTGACCGAACCCGCGCTGTTCGTAACGATGACGGAATAATTTCCCGCGTCGTTCGTGGAAGCGATGGCGAAGGTGAGGGTAGCATTGGTCTTTCCCGCAAGCGGCGTATTGGTGTTGAAATACCATTGGTAGCGCAACGGCGCCGTGCCCGTCGCAGTCACGGAGAATGTCGCGTTGAAGCCGACGACGTTTGTGAAGTTCTGCGGCTGCGCGGAAATCGCGGGCGCGACAGGCGGCAACACCGTAAGCGTGGCGAACGCACTATTGGTCGAGCCTGCGGCGTTAGTGATGATGACCGAGTAAGCACCTGCGTTGTTGGATTGCACGTTGAGCAGAGTAAGAGAGGCGTTGGTGGCGGCAGTCAGAACGGTGTTGGTGTTGAAATACCATTGGTAACGCAGCGGCGCAGTGCCGTCGGCATTGACAGTGAACGTCGCCGGATCGCCGACTACGACGGTTAGATTCGCGGGCTGTGACGTGATGGCTGGTGGAGTTGCGGGCGCGGCGGCTTGCGGCGCGACATCGGCGAATGTCGTGCCTACGCGGAGTTCGTCCGCTTGAAAAACTGCGTTGCTGCCGCTGGCATTCTGGTTGTTCGCCTGAAGCCGGAGCGTATTGATGGATGAGAGATTAACTTCGTTCTGCACGAAGGTTGCGCTACC
>JANPGI010000365.1:0-1784 GCA_031423875.1 Verrucomicrobiota bacterium
ACGCCGTGAGCGGACATCCACGCCTTTGCAGGCATTGGTGACGCTGAACGATCCGCAATTTGTCGAAGCTGTGCGCCATCTCGCCGAACGAACGCTCAAAGTCGGCGGGGCACAAGAAGCAGCGCGGATTGATTTCATGGCGGAACGGTTGATTGCGCGGTCGTTGAGTGCGCGGGAGAAAAAAATCGTCGCGAGCGGGTTGAAGGATTTGCTGGTGCATTATCGGTCATCACCGAAAGATGCGGAGGCGTTGGTTGCCGTCGGCGAATCGAAGGCCGATGCGACTTTGGACAAGCCCACGCTCGCGGCCTACACGATGGTGGCGAACCAGTTGATGAACCTGGATGAGGTACTGAATAAATGAAATTCCAAGCTCCAACATCCAAGCTCCAGAGAAACTTTAAGGTACAAGCTCCAAGTGCTTCCTGCGTTGTTAGGTGTTTGAATGTTGGTGTTTCTCTGGAGCTTGGTGCTTGGGATTTGGAGCTTTGAAACCATGAATCCTTTTCCAGAATTTGATCCGCATCCAGTCTTCAAGGATTACGTCCGAGCAGAAACGCGGCGGCAGTTCCTGCGGCGTGGTGCGAATTTTCTCGGCACAGCGGCGTTGGCAGCGCTCGCGCCCAACCTGCTTTTCGCTGGCGAGAAAAAGAAGCCGGACGCGCCGACGATGCAGGATGTGATGAAAGCCATCGGGCCACACTTTCCCCCGAAGGCGAAACGCGTCATTTATCTGCACATGGTCGGCGGGCCGTCGCAGATGGATCTGTTCGATTACAAGCCGGTGATGAACGAGTGGTTTGACAAGGAATTGCCGGACACGATCCGCATGGGGCAACGCATCACCGGCATGACGAGCGGACAGAAGAGGTTTCCCGTCGCACCTTCGAAGTTCAAATTTGCACAGCACGGCAAGAACGGCATGTGGGTGAGTGAAGTGTTGCCGTGGACGGCGAAGATGGTGGACGATCTGACGTTCATCCGTTCGATGCACACGGAGGCGATCAATCACGAACCCGCCATCACCTATATGCAGACCGGCAACATGGTCACTGGACGCCCTTGCATTGGCTCGTGGGTTTCCTATGGGCTGGGTTCGATGAATGAAAATTTGCCGACGTTCGTGGTGCTGGTGGCGAAGCCGACAGTGCAAGAGAACGTTCAGGCCATCTCTGCGCGGCTGTGGTCTTCAGGGTATCTGCCGGGCGAACACTCCGGCGTTTCGTTTCGCTCGGCGGGCGATCCGATTTTGTTCATCAACAACCCTGATGGCGTGAATGAAAAGGTGCGACGCAAAACTCTGGATGGGTTGAAGGCGTTGAACGAAATCAATTATCGCGAAGTGGGTGATCCTGAAACGCACACGCGCATCCAGCAATATGAACTCGCGTTTCGGATGCAGGCCAGTGTGCCGGAGCTCACCGAGATCACAAACGAGCCAGAATCCACCTACGCGCTTTACGGCGCAGACGCAAAGAAACCCGGCACATTTGCGAACACGGCATTGATGGCGCGTCGGCTGGTGGAGCGTGGAGTGCGTTTCGTTCAGATCTATCATAACAGTTGGGACACGCACTCTGACACGTCGCGGCGGTTGCCGTTACAATGCAAAGACGTGGATCAGGCGTGTTACGGCTTGATCCAAGATTTGAAAGCGCGAGGGATGCTGGACGACACGCTGGTGGTATGGGGCGGAGAATTTGGTCGCACGATCTACACGCAGGGCAATCTGACCAAGGACAATTACGGCCGCGATCATCATCCGCGTTGTTTCACGATGTGGA
>JANPGI010000366.1:0-13382 GCA_031423875.1 Verrucomicrobiota bacterium
CTTGTCAGCGACATCAAACGGTTCGGTGGCGGATCCCATCACGGCATGAACGACGTCGCACTTGGGGTGTGGCTGACGTTTGAACCATGCCTTCCACACCGGAAACATGATGTGATAACCCGCCTCTGCATAACGCCCGCCAGCGATCCGATAGAACGGCTGACACGCGAGATTGAACGGTCGAGCGCGGTGAAAATTTGATTCCGGTAATGCCGTGGAGTTTTTCGCGGGCGAATACAGATGCGGCTGATGACCGAGCTTGATCACCTCTGCGGAGGCGCGATGAATCCAGCCGCCACCAGCGGAAGCGTAGAGGATGGTCAATGGTTTATTCACAGCGACGCAACTTTCTTATGCCAGCCCGTGATGGATGTCAGAAAGCCGCGCACCGGACGCGGCAGGAATTTACGGCCAAAAATCAGAACGATCTTGGTTAAGATGGCTTTACTGCGCCTCAAGAAAGCCACCGGCGCAGATGCACTTGAAAGCTTCGCTTGCTCTGCTGCGAACCTCCATTCCTCCCGGAAACTTCCACGCAATCCCTTCCACGATGTGCTCAACCGCGCAATGCTGCGATCCAGACACACGAGTCGCGCGCGAGTCTCCGCAGCGGGTGCTTGTTGAAAGCAGCGGCGATACATCCGCCAGTCCGCCGTCCACGCAAATGCTGGCTCGAACGGCAACGCCCTCTTCATCACATTCTCACGCACCATCATTTGGGATAGCGCCCCCACCAGATTCAGGCAGCGGATGGCGTCTGCAGAGAACTGTCCGTTGTCGTAAAGTTGTGTGTTTTCAGTTGCCAAGGGTTTGGTAACGATTTCTGGATGCGCCGCCGCCGGATCAATCAACGACGCGGAGCTGAACAACATTCCGGCTTGAGGAAAATCCCCTGCTGCACGGTCCGCCCAATCCCAAAACGCATCGTCAATCCGATCCCCTGTCATCAACGGTTTTATCCAAGGGCAATGACCTTGCGCGAACGCCCAGCTCCAGTGTTCGACTCGGCCAAGGGATTCCGGTGGCGAGATGAGCCGCCACTGATCCTGCGGTAAGCTTTGAAGCAATTGTTTCCACGGCGAACCGTCCGTTGAAAAATTATCACTGATGGTGAGCAGCACGCGACCCGACTTGAGCGCGGGCAACACGCTTTGAATGGAATTGACCAACGCCTGACCGCCGTTGCGGACGGGGATGATTACTTCGTACTGGCGCATTGCGGTGTTTTCCCGGAGTCGAACTTCATGGCGGGTGAAACTACTTGGCGAAAAATTGTGTGTCGAGTGAGGATTTACACTGGCAACTCACCGGGGCTGGCTGGGTGGTTTGTCCCGGACAAGCACAGATTCCTAAACCAAATCCTCATCGTAAGCTTCGTCCGACATGCCTCACGCCCCATACAAACCTTGCTCCGGGCGTATCGCTTGCGGCACAATTTCCTGAAGCAGATGGGAAAAATTAAAACTGTTTCGATACCTTGCACCGCCGTCATCCTCGCGGCTGGCGCTCCGCCTGCCGCGCTCGGCGGTGTGTTTGGACGGACGTCATCCGCCATGATCCCCGTCAATGGCCGCCCCACGATCCATTGGTTGCTGAGCTATCTCCACAAGCAGGGAGTCTCGCGCGTGGTCGTGGGAATGAAGCACACGGAAACGCGGCTGCCACGCTTCGTGCAGCAGGCTTTCGGTCAAGTATTGGAAGTGGTTTTTGTGTCGGTGGAGAAAGATTTGGGGCCGGGCTACACGTTGCTCGAATGTCTGAACAAAGTCGGCAAGAACGATCCGTGCCTCGTGGTGCTTGGCGATACGTTGTTTGAATTCTCCGAAGCCACACGCAAGTGCTTCGGCAAAGATTTCGTCCTCACCGCACCTGTTCAAGATGCCTCGCGCTGGTGTTTCGCAGAGGTGAATAAATCCCATCGCGTGGAATCGCTGGCCGACAAGCCCGCGAAAAATCCCGGCGGCTGGCCTGCGTTGGTAGGTGTGTATAATTTCCGCGATGCTGAATCTGCGCGCTCCAGTCTGCAATCCACGCTGGATGCTGGCGCACAATCCCTCCAACTGCGCCACGCGCTACAACCTTACGTCCAGACCGGCCAGCTTCACGCCTATTCCGCTGGCGACTGGTTCGATTGCGGCAATCTGGATTTTCTCACCAGCTCGCGCCGTCGGCTCTTGCAGGCACGCAGTTTCAATCGCGTTCAGATCGACGAACTCAGCGGCACGATCACCAAGCGCAGCGAACACAGCGCAAAATTTCTCAACGAGATCAATTACTACCGCCTCGTGCCGCGCGATCTTGCGATGTTCTTCCCGCGTCTTGTGGATTTCAGCCTCGTGCCGAAAGACCTTTTCTTAACGTTGGAGTACTACGGTTATCCCACGCTCTCGGAAGTCTGGGCGTTCGAGGAGTTCGACGCCAAGTATTGGGAATCCGTTTTCCAGACGTTGAACAAAATCTTTGTCTGCTTCGAGAAATACACGGCGGAACTCTCACCCAAGGTCACGTTTGATTTTTATTGGAACAAGACAGTGGATCGGTTGGACACATTTGCAACGCAGCACGCCGACTTCGCGCGGCTCACCAAAGCGAAGACCATCGAGTTGAACGGAAAGAAACTGCGCGGCTGGCCCGTCATCCGAAAAGCGGTCGAAGCACGCGTGAAAAAACTCTCGGCCAACGTTCGCGGCCAGATCATCCATGGCGACATGTGTTTCCCGAACATCTTGTGCGATCCGGTCTCGCGTTTGTTCAAGTTCATTGATCCGCGTGGGAGCTTTGGGGAATCCGGCATCTACGGCGATGGGCGTTACGATCTCGCCAAGTTGCTGCACTCGCTGGACGGCGGGTATGATTTTCTCATCCACGATATGTTCGTATTGGAACATCGCGGCGCTCGCGTGAACCTCCAGCAATTTTTCCCGAACAACCGCGCCGCCGTGTTGAAGGCGTTTGAGCAAATCTTTGGTGCGCGCCACGACATTGATGAAGTGCGCACGTTGGAGGGATTATTGTTCCTCTCGATGTGTCCGCTGCACTCGGATCATCCGAAGCGGCAAGTCGCGATGTTCGCCACCGGCCTGCGCATCCTGAACGAATTGTTGAACCATGAAGATATGCATTGATGTGGACGGCGTGCTGTGCGAGCTACGCCGACCGGAACAGACTTACGCGGATGTCCAACCGTTGCCCGGCGCGATGGAGAAGATGAATTCGCTCAAGCAGGCCGGGCATTACATCATCCTCAACACCGCGCGCCACATGGCCACTTGCAACAGCAATGTCGGCCTCGTCATCGCGCGTCAGGGCAAGACGCTGATTGACTGGCTCGCGCAGCACAACATTCCCTACGACGAACTTTGGTTTGGCAAACCGCACGCCGATGTTTATCTCGACGACAACGCGCATCGCTTCACGAGCTGGAAGGAAATTTCCGGCGACGGCAGCAATCTCCCCGTGAGCCACGAGAAATCGAAGAAGAATCCATGAGCGCGGCGACCGATTGGAAACTCAACATCGTGATGCCGATGGCCGGACTTGGCAGCCGGTTTCGCGACGCGGGTTACAAGTTGCCCAAGCCTCTGATTGATGTGATGGGTCGCCCGATGTACGCATGGGCCACGGAAAGTCTTCCACTCGACAAAAGCACGCGCCTCATCTTCATTTTGCTCGCGTCGCAACCAGAGTGTCCTGATCTGACGCGCGACATCCAGCAACGATATGCAAAATATTCGCCCATCATCGTCACCGTGCCAGAATTGACCGCAGGCCAAGCGATCACGGTTTTGCGCGCGAAGGAATTCATCAACAACGACGAACCATTGTTGATCCACAACGCGGACACTGCGTTTGATGTGGATCATTCCTGGGTGGAACGCGCTTGGAAGGAAAAGCTGGACGGCGCGTTACTGGTCTTTGATTCCAACGAAAAGCGTTGGAGCTTCTCACGGGAGAACGCAGCAGGATTCGTGGAGGAAGTGCGAGAGAAAGAAGTCATCTCGCCGTGGGCTTCAACCGGCACCTATTGGTTTCGACGGGGCGCAGATTTCGTCAACATGGCCGAGTCACGACTCAACTCCGGTCGTCGCGAAGCTGCCGAGTATTACGTCGGCCCGCTCTACAACGACATGATCGCCACGGGCGGCAAGGTGAAGAATTTTCCCATCCGCAAACTGTACTGCTTCGGCACGCCCGATGATCTGACGGCGACACTGCGCGAACTTGGCGAGTCGGGTGAGGCAAAATGAGTCTGCTATTCTAAAATTATGGATGTCGAAAAGGTTTATGACGATTACTGGGCAAGTGGCCTGCACGTATGGCAACAGTGGAGCGAGGAAGAGTTCAAGCGTTGGATGAGTCCGCTCGCCGGGCGCGAAAATGTTTTGGACTACGGCTGCGGCATGGGGCTTGGCTATCAACCTCGCTTGGTCAAAGCTGTTAAAAAATATTCCGGTGCAGACGTGTCTGAGATGTCTTTGGCCGATCTCAAGAAGAAGGGATTCGACGCCTTCAAGATTGATACGCAGACCAGCAAGATTGATTGCCCGGATAATACTTTTGATGGCGCGGTGTGTTCTGAGGTGTTTGAACACCTTTACGACCCGCTGACATCGGCCAGAGAGATTTATCGCGTGATGAAGCCGGGCGGCGTGTTGGTGGCAACGGTGCCGAACTTTGGTTATCACGCGTGGCGTGCGCTGGCATTGTTGCGCGCCCAAGTCCCCGCCGAACCGGAGCGTCCCAAAGAGAATCGTTTCAACGGCGTGCATATCCGCTTTTTCAGTCGGTTGATGTTCCGGCGTTTGTTCCAAAGTGCAGGCTTTGACAATGTCTGGGTTGGAAATTACGGCGAGTCTTCGGTTTGGGATGTGTTCCAGTTCGGCCCTCCGTTCTGCTATCTCACATCGTTTGCGCGCAAACGCCTCCCACGTCCGCTTCACTTGGAATTTATGGCGGATGTGTGGCCGAATGTTTTTGCGCAACGTCTCCGAGCCGTGGTTTACAAGCCGAAATAGATCATTCAACGGACCGGGAGGTGGAATCCCGAGTGCGAACCCTAGCAAGTCTGGCAAGCAATTCACTGCGCAGCTCGTCGGTCACCCCGACAAACCAACACAGGATTAATCCAACCACGCCGATTGCTCCTGCGTTCACGAGTAGCCTTGTCAAAGTCGGGAGGCTTGTGGTTGCGAAACTGATTAATACGGCCGCAACCGACATCGCAAAAAGATACTTGAAAGCTGATCCAAGCCAGCGGCCCAATATTTCACCAGAAGATACGGCAAGGTAATTTGAACCCCAGCGGAAACCATAGATGCCGATGCAGAGGATTTCGGTGACGATGGCAGCCACAATGATTCCAGTGATCCCAAAGCGCGGCGCAATCAGGAAACCAAGAATGACAAAAAGCGCGCCTTGCAGAAAATAAATCCAGCGCATTGTGCTGATCTCTTTGGCAAAGATGGCGAGGTTGATATGACAGCGCGTCACGCAGTTCAGCAACACAAGTGCCGCCATCAGGATGTCGTTTTTCAATTCCCAACTCACCGCTGTCCTGCCGCTCATGCTCGTCCAGACTTCGAGGAAGCTTGCGTTGCACAGCGCAACAGAAACGCAGATGAAAACACCCGCCACTGCTGTGAGAAGCATCACATCGCGATAACGCCGCAGGAGATTGGGACGTTCCGAACGCACTATCATCTCGCCCAAAGCTCCCGCAGAAAAATCGAAGATCCGCGACACGGCCTGGAACGCTAGAAGGAATGTGCGCGTGGCGATCGCCCAAGTGCCAGCGGCAGATAAGCCAAGCGTCCGCGAGATGATGACCACCTGACTTGCGTTCAATAATTGAAGCCCGAGCGTCAGAAGGAAAAGCTCGTTCCCAAAACGGAATAGTTCCTTGAACAACACCATGCTTGCACTTCCCCAATGTCCTTTGGCTGGCAAAAATCTTAGTCGCATGACCCCTGCGAAATTGATGATCAATCCACAGACGGTGCTGGCTGCCGCAGCCACGAGCATCCCGTATAGTTTCATTCCCATGTGAAACGTGATCCATTGAACCAAAAAAATCACCACGAACGTAACGATGCTGGCATAGTTAGAGACATCAAATCGCTGATGCGCTTGAAGGATGAACGACGCGATACGACCGACGAACGAGATGCCAACGAGAATACATTGACCGGCCACCAATATCCGAAAGTCATTCATCAACCCCGGGTCAACTGACGGGAACAGCCAGCCCAACCCAAAGCTCAAAATAACGCCGCCGAGCGCAATACATGCTCCCTGGATGAGTAGCACGAGCGAGCCGGTAAGAATGATCGAGCCATACTTCCCTCCGCCCTTGTCATCCTTATGATCGATGAGATTTCGCACCAAAGAGCCAGACATACCAAGGTCGAGCATCAGAAGATAGCCCGTGATCTGGGTCGTGAGCGCCCAAAGACCAAATTCGTTTTTGGTCAGGTAGTGAAGGGCGAGCGGAACTTGCGCGAGCGTGAAAACGATATTCGTGCCCAACAGCAGATAGCCAGAGGCAAGAGAGTGCGCGAACCGCTTAAAGCGTGACATGCGTCTTTGACTGCTTGGACGCAGCGTGGTTCAACAATCCGTAATCATTCATCTCATGCACAGTGACAAGCATTGGCAATGAGGCGGCCAGCATCAATTCATTTTTGAGGTGAACCACGGAACAAACATCCACTCACGCCGTGGCCAGATTGAACAGAAATCTTTCTCTCTCAAAAAACGGGCCACAGCTCAATCTCAGTTACAACACCTCCACCGGTGCGGTCTATCGGCTCGAAGTTTCCACCAACCTTCAGACGTGGTCGGGGGTGTACACGAATCCGATTGGCAACGCGTTGTTCTCAACCAACTTCATCCCGCCTTCGACACCTGCGTATTACCGATTAGGGCTTCGTCCGCAGTGATTTTTCGCGGGCGCATCTTGTTTGCATCCGAAGTTGACGCTTCTGCGTAGGCGGAACGCTGCGTTTACGCGGCAGTAGCATGAGTTGTCACGTTGCTGCCGCCTAAAGGCAGGGTTCCGGGGGCAACCATTTTCGCTCGGGTCGCACTTGAACCTTGCGCGAGTCGCCTCGGCTCTGGTGAAATAGGCGCGCTGGTTTCAACTGTTGCGATGCAAAATTACCCCAAACATTACTGCGGCGTGTTCGGCATTTATGGTCATCCGAACGCGGCGGAACTTTCGTACTACGGCCTCTACGCGTTGCAACATCGCGGTCAGGAAAGCGCCGGCATCGTCACCAGCGATGGTCGTCAGTTCCGCGAGCACAAAGGGATGGGCCTCGTCTCCCAGATTTTCAACGGTCAAATCCTCCACGATCTCGTCGGCAAGATGGCGGTCGGGCACACACGCTATTCCACCACCGGCTCGAGCAATATCCGCAACGCGCAGCCGCTCACGGGCAATTGTATGCGCGGCCAGATCGCCGTGGCGCACAACGGCAATCTCACCAACGCCTCGGCTCTCCGCGACGAACTCGAATCCAAGGGTGTGATGTTCCAGACCACGGTGGACAGCGAAGTCATCCTCAATCTCCTCGCCCAACCCGCGCTGGACGGACACGACAATCATCTCGCGAGCGTCGTGCGCCGCATCGAAGGCGCGTTCTCGCTCGTCATCATGACGGAGAACGAACTCATCGGCGTGCGCGATCCTCATGGCTTCCGCCCGCTGTCCATCGGTAAGGTGGATGATGCGTGGGTGCTTTCGAGCGAGACGTGCGCATTTGATTTGATTCACGCCAAATTCGTCCGCGATGTCGAACCCGGCGAAATCGTCATCATCAATCAGGATGGCTTGCATAGCATCCAAGCTTACCCGGAACAGAAACGCCGTGCGTTCTGCATGTTCGAGTACGTCTATTTCGCCCGGCCTGACAGCACCATCGCCGGTCGCAACGTCTATAAAGTCCGCGTTGAAATGGGTCGTCAGCTCGCGCGCGAATATCCCGTGGACGCGGACCTCGTCATTCCCGTTCCCGACAGCGGCGTGTATGCGTCGCTTGGTTACGCGGAGGAATCCGGGATTCATTACGAGATGGCCTTCATCCGCAACCACTATGTCGGGCGCAGCTTTCTTCAACCGTCCCAACTCATCCGTGATTTCAACGTGCGCGTGAAGTTGAATCTCATCGGCGAACTCGTGCAAGGCAAGCGCGTCATCATCGTGGACGATTCCATCGTGCGCGGCACGACGTGCAAGGCGCGGGTAAAAACTTTGAAGGAAGCAGGCGCGAAGGAAGTTCACGTCCGCGTGAGTTGTCCGCCGCACATGAATCCGTGCGTGTATGGCATTGATTTTCCGGATCGCAACAAGCTGATGGCGGCGAATCATTCCGTGGAGGCCATCCGCGAATATCTCAACGCTGATTCACTGCATTATCTGTCCGTGGACGGCATGGTGAAGGCGACCGGCTTGCCCAAAGAAAATTTCTGTCTCGCGTGTTGGGATGGAAATTATCCTGTGCCGTACGATCCGGCGACGGACAAAGAAATCATTGAGCGTCGCCGCAGTCGCGTGGAAACGCTGCGTGATTCATTCTCGAAAGACGGGAAACAGATCACGCTGCTGTGAGAGCCGGATAAACGCAGAGACGCTGAGAACGCGGAGGAGCGCAGAGTTAGCCTGATAATTCAAAGTTCAGCGTTTTATGTTTCTAGTCAGCCTCCCCCCTTCGCGTTTCTCAGCGTCTCTGCGTTTATCCCGCCCGTGACCCCTCACATCACCATTCCACCATCCACAGCGATTACTTGCCCGGTGACATAGCGACCTGAAGCTCCCGCCAGAAATAAAGCCGCCCCGGCGATGTCTTCCGCCTGACCGAACTGCCCCATCGGTATTGTCTTCAAAACACCTTCGCGCAACTCAGGTTTCAACTCAGACGTCATGTCCGTCTCGATAAATCCGGGCGCGATGGCGTTCACTGTGATACCGCGTGATGCAAACTCCCGCGCGCACGACATCGTGAAACCGATCAAGCCCGCCTTGCTCGCCGCGTAGTTGCATTGGCCAGCGTTGCCGATGAGTCCGATCACCGACGCCACATTGATGACACGCCCGGCGCGTTGTTTGAGCAGCGTACGGCTGAAAGCGCGAGTGACGTGGAATGCGCCTTTGAGATTGGTGTTCAAGACCGTGTCCCAATCTGCATCGCTCATGCGCATCAACAATCCATCGCGTGTCACGCCTGCGTTGTTCACGAGAATATCTATGCGCCCGCAATCGGTGAGAATTGTTTCCGCAGCAGTGTTGACGCTGGCGGAATCGGACACATCCACGGCGAAAGCCCACGCCTTACGACCGAGCGCGCGGATTTCGGCGGCGACCTTCTCGGAATTTTCCACCGTGCGGGATACGACGACGACGTCTGCGCCTTCAGCAGCGAATTTTAAGGCAATGGCACGACCGATCCCACGGCCTGCGCCGGTGACGACTGCGATTTGATTGGCAAGTGAACTCATGTTGGATGAAATCGTGAGGCGCGGCGCGTTAGGCGTCAAGACTGGAGGAAGCCGCCAAACAAAAATCCGAAGATCAATTGCCACAAAGAAGCACAAGAAGCACAAAAACAAACAGGGAAACAAAAGGCTTCAGTTGTCGTTACGGTCACAAGAAACGGTCGCGTGCCGACTTTTGAAGACGCAGAGGGTTTTCTTTTGCGCCTCTTGTGCCTTTTTGTGGCAAATCAATCCGCCACCTTGTCGGCGCCACCCGCAGCGCGTTCAAGTTTGCTGACGCGTCGGAGTAATTCCGGGAGATATTGGATGGCGATCATCTGGCGCTTGGTTTGTTTGTCTGGTTGCGCGGGACAGCCGAGCCACGTCTGGCCATCGGGGATGTTGTGCATCACGCCGGATTGCGCCGCCACGATGGCTTTGTTGCCGATCTGCAAATGACCACCAATGCCCGCTTGACCGGCAAGGATGACGTAGTTGCCGAGTTTGGCGCTGCCTGCGATGCCGACTTGCGCGATCACAAGGCAATGTTCGCCAATCTGTACGTTGTGAGCGACTTGGACGAGGTTATCAATCTTCGTGCCTTTGCCGATGACCGTCGGTCCGAGCGCGCCTCGATCAATTGTCGTGTTCGCGCCGATCTCCACATCATCACCGATGATGACGTTGCCGATCTGCGGGACTTTGCGATGCACACCGCCATCCAGTACGTAGCCGTAACCATCCGAGCCGATGATCGCTCCGGCGTGGATGCGGACGCGCTGGCCGAGTTCAGTTTTGGAATACAACGTGACGTTGGGGAACAACACCGTGCCTGCGCCGATCTTGCAATCGTCGCCCACGTAATTGCTGGCGTGAAGGATTGTGCCGCCCGCGATCTGCGCGCGTTCACCGATGACGCAGTTCGGCCCGACGTAAGCACCCATATCAATCTGCGCCGTGCGCGCGATGACTGCGCTAGGGTGAATCCCTGCGGGCAACGCGGGTTCCGGGAAGAACAACGCGAGAACCTTGGCGAAGGCGATGCGGGCATTTGGCACACGGATCAGCACCTTGCCAGTGGAGGAAGTCAGATTGCCGCTGACGATGATGGCGGAAGCCGCACCCTGTTCTGCGCGGGCGAAAAACTCGTCATTTTCAGCAAAAGTCAGGTCGCCGGGTTGGGCAACATCTGCTTGAGCAAAGCTTTTAAGCTGAATTTGGGCATCTCCAAGGACTTCACCTTGGAGGTGTTTGGCGATATCGGCGGCGGAAAAAGTCATAGGTTTGTGAGCAAGTCACACGTTGACTTGGAAAAACTTCGCCACTATAAAGACGCCCGACAGCAATTCAACCCCTACTTTGATATGGCCAAAACTCTGCGCGTCGGGATGATCGGTTATCGCTTCATGGGCAAAGCCCACTCGAACGCTTGGAGGCAAGCCCCGCGCTTCTTTCCGCTCAAGGCGCATGTGGAGATGCACACCATCTGCGGTCGCGATGCCGCTGGCGTGCAATCAGCCCGCGTTCAACTTGGCTGGCAGAACTCTTCGACGGATTGGCGCGACGTCGTCGAGAATCCACTCATTGACATCGTGGACATCAATACGCCGAACGATTCCCACGCCGAGATCGCCATCGCCGCCGCGCAAAACGGAAAACACATCCTCTGCGAAAAACCGCTCGCGCTGACCGTCAAGCAGTCCGAACAGATGCTCGCCGCTGCGAACAAGGCGAAGATTGTTCACATGGTCTGCCATAACTACCGCCGCATCCCCGCCATCGCCCAAGCCAAGAAGATGATCACCGAAGGCGCGCTGGGGAAAATCTTCCATTACCACGCTAGGTATTCGCAGGATTGGATCGTTGACCCGGAGTTCCCTCTCGTCTGGCGTTTGCAAAAAGGCGTCAGCGGCAGCGGCACACATGGCGACATCAACGCGCACATCATTGATCTTGGCCGCTATCTCGTGGGCGAGTTCAAGGAAGTCAACGGCCTGCTGCACACGTTCATCACAGAGCGTCCACTCGCGGCTGATTCTGGCAAGGGCACTGGGCTTGGCGCAAAGGCAGCCGCGCGCAAGATGGGCAAAGTCACCGTGGACGACGCCGCGATGTTCATGGGGCGCTTCGAGAACGGTGCGCTTGCCAACCTTGAAGCCACGCGGTTTGCGCTCGGACGCAAAAATCACATCGAACTTGAGATCAACGGCAGCAAAGGTTCGTTGCACTTCGACTTCGAGGACATGAACCGCCTCAAGTATTTCAACAACGACGACCCAAAAGACCGCCAAGGCTTCCGCGACATCCTCGTCACCCAAGGTGGCGGTGTGCAACCTTACGTCGGCAACTGGTGGCCGCCCGGCCACATCGTCGGCTACGAACACACGTTTGTTCACACCATCGCAGACTTCGTGAATGCCTGCGTGGACGGCAAGTCCGTGCAGCCCACCTTCGAGGATGGCTTGAAAAATCAGCGTGTGTTAGAAGCCGTGGAAGCTTCCGCCAAGTCCGGAAAATGGACGAAGGTCTGACCGGCGCAGGGCGAGTTCATAATCCTGAGAAGCTAAAGCTTGAACTCCAACTCTCAGCGCGCCCACGGTTGAACGGCGCTTCCAGTCACACCCCGGTATTCCTCCGGCTTTGACTTGTTTCGCGCGGCTCGCCAATCTTCGACACGATGAATCGTGTCCGTTTGCTGCCCGAACAGGTCGCCAATCAGATCGCCGCTGGCGAAGTGATCGAGCGTCCGGCCAGCATCGTGAAGGAGCTCGTCGAAAACTCGCTCGACGCAGGCGCGACCCGCATCACCGTGGAAATCCAAGCCGGCGGACGCAGTCTTGTGCGCGTCACAGACGACGGCTTTGGCATGAGTCGCGATGACGCATTGCTCTGTTTGGAGCGTCATGCCACGAGCAAAATCCTCAAAGCGGAAGACCTCGCGTCCATCTCGACGATGGGTTTTCGCGGGGAAGCGCTGCCCAGCATCGCCAGCGTCAGTCGCTTCACGCTCACCACTCGCGAACGTGAAAATACGTCGCCCGAAGGCACGCAGATCATCGTCAACGGCGGCAAGATCATCGAGGTCAAAGCGGCTGGCTGCGCGCCGGGAACGAGCGTGGAAGTGCGGCAACTCTTCTTCAACCTGCCCGCCCGCCGGAAATTTTTGCGCACTGAAGAAACCGAAGCGGCGCATGTGTTGCATTATCTTACGCTCGCCGCGTTAGCGTTTCCCGAAGTGGCGTTCACGTTCATCAAAGACACGCGCCCGGTCTGGCAACTCCCCGCCCAACGCAACGGTGATGATGCCGCAGCCAAACTTTCCGCCCTGCGCGAACGTCTCCGCGCGTTGCTTGGCGAGGCGAAGTTGATCGAAGTGGATTTCACAGCCGAACATGAGGACAGCAGTCCTGCGCCGGAAGACATTGAATCCTTTGAGACCGCTTCGCCAAATCGCCCCAACTCCCATCTGCCATCTCCTAACTCCCAATTCCGCGTCTGGGGTTTGATCGGTGCGCCCGGCGTCTCGCGTTCCACGCGTGAGGATCAACACGTCTTCGTGAACCGTCGCCCGGTCGAAAATCGCGGCATCAACTTCGCCCTGATGGAGGGCTACCACACGGCGTTGATGAAGGGACGTTATCCCATGTGCTGTCTCTTTCTGGAGATCAATCCCGCCGCCGTGGACGTGAACATCCATCCCGCCAAGCGCGAGGTGAAGTTCCATCGCGAAGGCGACGTCCGCAAACTTGTCGCGCAAGCCGTGCGCGAGGCGTTGCTCAAGTTTCATGCCGGCGAAGGAATGGTCCAGAGTCCACCAACGCAACCCGCCGCGCCGATCATTCCAATTCCTGGAACCGAACGGACGCCCGAAACCATCGAGTTGCCGCATTTGACGCCGCCCCTACCGACGC
>JANPGI010000367.1:0-1824 GCA_031423875.1 Verrucomicrobiota bacterium
ACGGCGTGGCGATGGCTTATCGAGCCGGTGCATCGGTAGCGAACATGGAGTTTGTTCAGTTTCATCCAACGTGCCTTTATCATCCGAAGGCAAAATCGTTTCTCGTGAGCGAAGCCGTGCGTGGCGAGGGCGGCGTGTTGATGTCGCTCGATGGTCAGGAGTTCATGGATAGTTATCATCCGATGAAATCGCTCGCGCCGCGCGACATCGTGGCGCGGGCGATTGACAGCGAGATGAAAAAGAGCGGCGCAGATCATGTGTTGCTGGACATCACCCACAAGTCCGCGCGCTTCGTGATCGAACGGTTTCCGAACATCTACAAGACCTGCCTTAGCTTCGGCATAGACATCACGAAGGAGCCGATTCCTGTCGTGCCTGCCGCGCATTATCAATGCGGCGGTGTGGTGACGACTGTGGATGGCGAGACAGAGATCGCGGGGTTGTTCGCGGTAGGCGAGGTCGCTTGCACGGGGCTTCACGGGGCGAATCGTCTGGCGAGCAATTCATTGCTGGAGGCATTGGTGTGCGCAGATCGTGCAGCCCGGCGCATGGGTGAACAGGACTTACCTGCGAGTGATCTGAAGATTCCCGACTGGCAGTCCGGCCAGGCAAACAACCCGGACGAGATGGTAGTGGTGGCGCATAATTGGGACGAGATACGCCGTTGCATGTGGGACTACGTGAGCATTGTGAGGACGAACAAGCGTTTGCAGCGCGCGGAATCGCGACTGGCGAATCTTCAGCAGGAAATCCACGAGTATTATTGGAACTTCACCGTCACAGGAGATTTGTTGGAATTGCGCAACATCGCCACGGTGGCGGAACTGATCGTGCGCTGCGCGTTGCTGCGGCCTGAAAGTCGTGGCCTGCACTACAACTTGGATTTCCCGGATGCCAATCCTGAATGGGCGCAGCGGGACAGCGTGGTGCGGAAGGCTGGGTGAACTTGGTTGAATCCGAAAGCCGGAACAAGAGCCACGGATGACACGGGTAGCGCAGATGGAAAAGATTTTTAACCTGAGCCGCTGAAAAATCTATTGGTTCACCATCACCGGACTTCAACTCGCAGTCGCATCCTTGTCCTTTCACAAACTTGCACTTTGCTTCGCGCAATCTAAACTCCCGCCCCATGCATGATTTTCGTTATGTCGGAAACAAACTCTACTGCGAAGGCGTCTCCATCGAGTCGCTCGCCAAGAAACACGGTACGCCGCTTTACGTCTATTCCCAAGCCACGCTGACCCGTCGGTTTCTGGAACTGGATCGCGCCATGTCGCCGGTGGATCACCTCGTGTGCTTCGCCATGAAATCCAATTCCAATCAATCCGTCCTCCGCACCATCGCCAATCTCGGCGGCGGATTCGACATCGTCAGCAGCGGCGAATTGCAACGCGTCATCGCAGCAGGCGGCGATGCGAAGAAGTGCGTCTTTGCGGGCGTGGGCAAGACGGATGCGGAGATCGAGTTCGCTTTGCGCAAAGGAGTTTATTGCTTCAACGCTGAGAGCGAGCCGGAACTGCAACGCATCAACAAGGTGGCCGCGCGTTTGAAGAAAGTTGCGCCCGTCGCCTTGCGATTGAATCCCAACGTGGACGCCAAGACGCACGCCAAGATCACCACCGGCACTTACGAAAACAAATTCGGCATCGCGTTCGAGGACATCGCGGGCGTATATGCACGCGCATCGAAGATGAAGAATCTCCGCCTGCGCGGATTGCAGATGCACATCGGCTCGCAACTCACGGACGTGAAGCCGTTCGAGTTGGCGGTGAAGAAAGTTGTGCCGCTCGTGCAGGCTTTCAAAGCAAAGTACGGCATCGAGTT
>JANPGI010000368.1:0-1661 GCA_031423875.1 Verrucomicrobiota bacterium
GGTGGACGGGCGCGAAATCGAAGTGCCGCGTCTCATCGCAGACTGGTCGGGCAAGCTCACGCCCACGACGATGATCCAGGCGTGCGAGCTGGCCAAGACTGACGTGCCGCATTATTGCTATCATCCGAAGCTGCCCGTCGCCGGTAACTGCCGCATGTGCCTCGTCGAATTCGGCACGCCGGCGCTCGGGCCGGATCGCAAGCCGGTGATGAATCCCGATGGCACGCCGAAGATCGCGAAGTCGCCGCGCCCGGCCATCGGTTGCGCCACGCCAATCTCGCCGGGCATGGAAATTTACACGAGCACTCCGGGCGTGAAGCAGATGCGCGAAGGCGTGCTCGAATCGCTGCTGATCAATCATCCGCTCGATTGCCCGATTTGCGACCAGGCCGGCGAATGCAAGCTCCAGGAGTATTCCGTGGACTACGGCCAAAGCGCGAGCCGCTTCGTTGAGGCGAAGGTTCACAAGCCGAAGGCCGTTGATCTCGGCCCGCGCATCATGCTCGATGCCGAGCGGTGCATCCTTTGCACGCGCTGCATCCGCTTCACGAAGGATGTCGCGGGTGATGACGCGCTCGGCATCGTAAATCGCGGCAGCTACAACACCATCGCGACGTTCCCCGGCCTGCCGTTCGACAACAATTACACGCTGAACACCGTGGACATCTGTCCGGTGGGCGCGCTGACGTCGAAGGATTTTCGTTTCCAAATGCGCGTGTGGTTTCTCAAGGAAACCAAGAGCGTCTGCACGAGTTGCGCGACGGGCTGCAACGTCCTCATCAGTTCGCGCGAGGAAAAGGTTTACCGTTACACCCCGCGTGACAACGACGCCGTCAACGCCTCTTGGATGTGCGACGTCGGTCGTTTGAACTATAAATGGATTCAGCGCGCGGATCGCCTGAAGGATGTTTTGGTGCGTGGTCAGAAATCGAGTTGGACTGCGGCGCTCAGCGAAATTGCCGACAAGCTGAAGCAAGCTGCGGCGGGTTCGGTGGCGATCGTTGCTTCCGCTCGTCAGACGAACGAAGAGCTTTGGTTGATCAGCAAACTCAAGACGAAGCTTGGCGCGATCAGCGATTCCGTTGAACGCACTGGTGACGCCGACAAGTTGCTCGTCAGCGCGGACAAAAATCCGAACACCAACGGCGCACGACTCACCGGCATTTGCTTCAGCGAGATGGGAATCAATTTGCCCAAGATCGCGGACGGCATCGCGAAGGGCACGATTAAGACGCTCATCGTCTTCGGCGAAGATATCACGAAGCACGGCATCAGCGCGGAATTGCTCGGCAAGCTCGATACGCTGATCGTCAGCGAGATTTTGCCGAACGCGACGACAGCGGCAGCGCATTACGTTTTGCCCGGTTGCGCCCATGCGGAGAAGCGCGGTTCGTTCACGAACACCAAAGGTCGCGTGCAGAAGTTCATGCAGGCCGTCCAACCGCCGGGCGAGGCCCGCGCCGAATGGGATTTCCTGCATGACCTGGTTTACAACGTCACCGGCAAGAATGGTTTCCTGACCATCGAAGGTCTGTTCAACGAGATGGCGAAGGATGTTCCCGCGTTCAACGGCCTCATGTGGGCCGCGCTGGGTGATACAGGCGTGACGGTGAAGATTTAAGAAGATAACAATGCAACCCAACTTCTATTTAACTGAAGGT
>JANPGI010000369.1:0-3239 GCA_031423875.1 Verrucomicrobiota bacterium
CGTTCAGGAAATCTGGATCAAGGCGTTTCAGAAACTCAGTAGCTTCCGTGGCGATGCGCCGTTTGAACACTGGCTCATGCGTATGGCTGTTCGCACCTGCTACGACTTCCTCCGCGCCCACCAACGCAATCGCGAATCCGCCTTCTCCGAAATCTCCGACCCGGAAGACGATTGGTTGGAACGCTTCGCCGCCGCGCCCGAATCCGCCAGTGAACACGCCGATGCCGCCAAACAACTCATCGCCCGCATCTTGGAACAGATGTCTCCCGCAGGCAGACTCATCATCACGTTGCTGGAGATTGAGGATCGTTCCGTCAAAGAAATCGCCGAACTCACGGGCTGGTCAGTGCCGCTCGTCAAAGTCCGCGCCTTCCGCGCTCGTGGCGAGATGAAGAAGATTTTGGAGCGGATCACCAAGGACAAGTATTTGTAACCCTGAGCCAGACGCCGCCGTCTGTAACCATTGCTGACGTATGAACACGGAAGAACTAAGAAAAAAACTGCTGGCAGCCGCCCGCGTCAATGCGCCGGGCGATCACGTCCCGTTGGCGTTTGAGAAACGCGTCATCGCGAATCTGGCTGGCAAACCCGCAGTGGATATCGCCGCGCTGTGGGCGCGCGCATTGTGGCGTGCGGCCATCCCGTGTGTGGTACTCACCGTGTTGCTTGGCGCGTTTTCGTTCATGCCAACGAGTACGACGACTAGTGTAACCAACGAAGAAGACCTTTCGCAGACCTTTGAGCAATCGTTGCTCGCGGCTTCGGATCAACTGGAGGAAACTTGGTGAACGCTTGGAAAATTGTTTTAGCCACACTTGTCATCTTTATCGCGGGCATCATTACGGGAGCGTCGCTCGTGAAGTTTGCCCAAGGCCGTGGCGGACGCATGAATTCCCGGCCTCAGCCTGAGATCAATCGGCCTGGCAATCCCGGGCGACCGGAAAATCCATATCGCCGGAACGATCCTGAATTTGAAAACCAACCCAGCCAGCAACCAGGTTTGGTGAATCGCCAGTTTGTTTTGGGTCTGGACCGTCAACTCAAGCTCACGCCTGAACAGCGGGACAAGGTGGAGAAGCTAATGATTGAAGGTCAGGAACGCATCCGCCAACTGCGCTCCAAGCTCGAGCCGGAGATGCGTAAAGAGATGCAGAGCGTCAACGAGCAGATTAAAACAATTCTCACACCCGAACAGCGTGAGCAGTTCGAGCGGATCATGAAGCAGAGATTTCCACTTCGTGGCGAGCAGCCGAATCAGCCTGAACGGCGCTTTCGAGAACCTCGTGGTGACCACCAAGGTGGATTTCGAGAATCGCGCGGTGAACAACCGCCCCCACCAGCGGGTGACGAACCTCCCCGGTGATCTCGTATCAGCTTCGCACTGTTTCCGTGAGTCATTCCGCCGGCAGTTTCGCCTTTTGCCAGGCTTTGATGCCCCCATCGAGATGGTAGATAGATTTGAAACCCAGCTTGTTAAACGTCGGCAGCGACTGCGTGCTGCGATTGCCTGAAGCGCAGTGGAGAACGTAAGCCTGATTCTTGTCGAGCGCGGCGATGGCTTTCTCGAAGTCAGCGGCGCGGAAATTGATATTGGTCGCTCCAACGATATGACCGGCGGCAAATTCTTCCGGGGTACGGATGTCGAGCACCACGGCTTTCTTGTCGGCGATCAACTTCTGCGCCTGTTCAGCGTTGATGTGTATGACGTTGGTTTCAGCGGCTGCCGCGCAGAAGATGCAACATGCAGCGACGATGAATTGTGCGAGACGCTTCAACAATGAGTTTGGTTGTTTCATAACTTGAATGGTTGTGTTTGGACGGAACATAAAAGTTCAATCAGCGACTTCTCTTCTTCAGCAACCTTACGCGCGCCTTCAACTTATGGCGCACGGTTTCTTTCAATTCCTTCAACGAGCTTTTCGCCACGGCCCGTTGCAACAGATACGCCGTGTGCGGCACGGGCGTCCGTGAAATATCCTGCGGGGTCGTGTTCTTACCATCCACACCGGGTGCGAGATCAATGCCCGCTTTGCGGAAGAGATGCTGCACAAATGCGGAGCAATAGACGGAGCGTTCGCGCGCCATCACGTTTTCCACGCCGCGCAATCCAGGTCGTCGTAGCGCGATCAATGTCCCAAGAAGTTCGCGCAGAGAATACTTGGTGCGGTTCGCCACCATCTCCAGACCTCCGGCGAGGATGGCGTTCGTCTGGGAGGCGGTTAAACCAAAGTCCAGCACGGCGAGGGTGGTGTAATTCTCTTCGTTGAAGTATTTGGTGATGCGGTTTTCCTGAACACCGAGCTGGATGTGTTTATTCTGAAGCTGAAGGTCGGACTCGATCACCCAGTGATGTCCGTCAGCGCGGCGACCCTGAAATACAAACGCGTGCGACCAGACGCCCCACCGATGTTCTTCGTCCAAGTGACGCTGTGCGCGGCAGATCGCCTTGTCCACCAACGTCACACCGCCCGACAGCCCAACACAGCCCGGGCGCGCGTAGCACTCGAGGAATTCCTGATTGGAAACCCCTTCAACAATCACAGGCATCGTGGCGGATGACATGGTGGGATGTTGTTCTTCGGGCTGGATAGACACAATTTAATAGTAAAACCCCGGTGATGAGGCGCGATGTAACCAGAATATGCTATTGTCATCCGGGATGGCCCGGCATAAATTCACCCCGAACTCGAACTATCCGTCCCTGATATGCACGACGCGACCAAAGAGCCGACGACCAGCGATTTGCTGAAGAACTCCACTTTATACCGGGAGTTCCAGGCGGAGCGCGAAGAGATCCTCAAACACAAGTGGATCGAATCTGAAAAAGCCGGGCACGACATTGGCTTTGAACGCGCACTGACCGATTGGATCGTGAGACACCGCTCCAAATGGCGCAAGGCCCGCCAAGGCAGCAATCAGGTGGCAGCACGATAAAAGCCTAGCTCCGCACCTTTAAGGCGACCCCGCGAGGCCGCCAAGGCGCCACATGAAACGAACTTTTCTCAATACGAACCCACCTAACTGGTGCGTTCGTTTTTTTCTTTTCCGCGCGAGGCGTACCATAAACAAATCCCAAGCCCTAACTTCCAAGGATCAGACAAACACAAAGCTTCAAGCACCAAGGCAACGCTATCCGTTAAGCGGGTTGAAGTTTGAAGTTTGGAATTTCTCTGGTGACTGGAGATTGGAATTTGGATGTTCTACTCATGCCTGAATACACAACCATTCTCAACAGCACC
>JANPGI010000370.1:0-6036 GCA_031423875.1 Verrucomicrobiota bacterium
GCTCTTGCCCGCTCTGTTGATGGGCAGTGAACAATCCGCGCTCGTGCGGAAAGGCTGGTGGCGCAAGCTGGCCATCGCGGTATTCGTCATGGCGATCGGAGTGTTGATCGTCACGCCAGCTCGTCCGCTCTGGCCCGCGAAGACTGTGTTGGGGAAAATGGTTTCCGCACAGCCTGACAACAAGATGTTCGCCCGCGCTCTGGCAACTTACACCGCTTACTCCATCCGCAATGATCCGCTCGCGGAGTTGCGCTCTGCGTTGCCCGCTGATCTGAAGATCGTGGGTTTCATGGGTGCGCCAGATGATCTAGATATCTCCTTCTGGCGTCCTTACGGGAAGCGAAAGGTAGCGCACATCAACTTCGGCGAGACGGCTGAACAGATTCGCGAGCGCAAGATCACTTATGTAATCGTCAGCGGATTGAACTTCGATCTCGCGTACAACCTTTCTAAAACGAGCGTTGAAGACTGGATGACGAAGGTGCGGGCCGAAGTCATCACAAACACGACTGCAACTATCGCCGTCTCCGCCGGACCGCAGAAGTGGTATGTGGTGCGGATGAAGAAATAATAAGAGGCCTGCGCCTACTTCGATTCCGCAGGTTTATCCGCAGCCTTCTCGGGAGACTTCTCCACCGGCTTGGGAGCTTCCTCCTCTTTCAGCGGCGCGATGACGCCCGTTGTTTCCGTCTTCCAACGATCCTGGTCTGACAGGAAGAGTTGCTCCGGCACGAAACCGTCCGGTGAATATTTCAACGGAAAATATTTATCCGATACCTGTTTGCGGATGATGAATTCCAAAACGAAGGCCGCCCAACTGTGTTCGCCCGCGCGTACCCACTCTGAAAGGAAACGACTGTCCGTGGTCTCTGGCGTGAGGTAAAGCCCCTTCACCGGCTTCATGAAATCATGCACGGCATAGAATTGTGACTCAGCATTCGCGGTGAGCCAGATGCACTGCCGGTTGCCGTACCAAGCCATCGCCCACGGGATGTCGCTCATCATGAGTTCGCTCGGCTTCATCCAATTACACGTCTGCTGGATGGCGGGCGGATAATAGGGCGGATAAACCAGCGGCATGGTTTTTGGCGGCAGAAAGATGAACGCCATCGGCAGACACATCACGATGCCGAACACGACCACGATGGCGAGGCGCAGCTCGCGGATCTTCAGATTGATCTGATCCAGCAGTGCGTTGAACAAACCCGCGCCGAAGATGAAGATGACGGGCACGAGAATGATGAAGAGGTTCTCCGAGTTCAAAACCGGCGAATCCGACGTGAGATGGGTACGCCCCAGCGCACTGACGATGAAAAAGATGAACAGCGATGCCAACAGAAAATATCTCAGACGCACGAGGGCGGGATTCCGATAACTCAACAGCAGTCCAGCGAGGAATAATCCCGTGACCCAGCTCCCGCCGAGCTTGGGCAACTCATCTTGAAGGATCGTTCGCGCGTTCGTGCTGAGTTTGAACAGAAATGGTCTCAACCCCAGCGAACGGAAGTTGGGTTCGAGCGAGCGTTCCAATTTGTTGTCAGGGAAAAGAAATGTCCCCTCCACCAACGCGTAACCCGCCGTGCCGAACGGCGTCCCACTCACGGAAATGTTCCGCACGATCCACGGCGTGACAACCAAAAGGAAAACAGCGGAAGTGATGATCAAAATCTGGTTGCGCCGGATCGCACAGAAGATTCCCAAAAAGATCAGTACTGGAACGATCAGCCAGCCGAATGAATAGCGCGTCAGCATCCCGACGCCCATCAGCAAGCCGATGGCGACAGCGAGCCATGTCTGTGCGCGATGTCCCCACACAGGTTCACGCTCCTCGCTCTCGATCCATACCAGACTCCAGACCAATCCCATGAAGATCACCATCAATAGCAACGTGGAAAGTCCCGACACACTGAATTGCCACAGCAGCTCGCAAAACAAAACCAGCACGAATGCCATCCACGCCACGCTCGAATCGAACAACCGGCGGGCTAGGAAAAACGTCATCACCGCCACGACTACCAATAACGCTTGGTTGAACAATCCGATGAGAAAGTCCGGCTGGTAACGCCAGAATTGACGCGGTGCAGCCGGTGTCGGATTCCGCGCCGGGATGCTCCAGAACGCATCTTTCACGTTCACCTCGTGTTTGAACGGCAGCACCTTCATCAATCCACCCAGCACGAGCGGATACACTGGGGGATTCGCCAGATCAGGATGCATCCCCTTTAGCTGCGCGAAGTCCGGACGCGCGTTGGTTTCCGTGGCGGTCAGCCTGTCTTGATTGTGTTGCTTGACGAGATAAATGCTGAACGGGCGGATGAATTGCGTCTTGAACCCATGCCCTTCTGAGATGTTCCGCCCCACTTGGGCCGCGTCCATCGCCTCCTGCGAACCCATGTTGCGGTACGCGCGCCAGTTGTAGCAGAGCATGGTGATGCCCGTGAGCAACACCACGAATGCGATCCGCATCCCTGTGCTGCCCTTTTCCTCAAACTTGTGGATCAGGTCTTGAATTGACGGCATAATTAAAATCCTTCGAGATGATACGTGTGCAACTTCCGATGAAATGTCCGGCGTGGCATACCGATTTTTTTGGCGGCCAGCGTGCGGTTGCCGTCGGTTTCTTTCAAGGCGCGCACGATCAATTGTTTCTCCGCTTCCTTCACGGTCAAGTCATTCTTCGCCAGAAACCGCCCGGGATCAGCCGAGGGCGACAACTCCGAGCGCACTGTGCGCGGAAGATCGCGAGCAGCAATGCGTTCGCCACGACACATCACCACTGCGCTCTCGATGGCGGAGCGCAGTTCGCGCACGTTACCGGGCCAGCGGTGATTCAACAGCATCTCCAACGCATCCGCAGTGAAGTCCGCCACAGACTTGGCGTTCTCCTTGGCGAACTCGCGCAGGAAGTTTTTCGCCAACAGCGGCACATCTTCCATGCGATCCCGCAGCGGCGGCAGATAAAGCTCCACGATCTTCAGACGGAAATATAAATCCTCGCGGAATGTTCCCGCCTTGACCATCGCTTCCAAATCTTTGTTCGTCGCCGCGACCACTCGCACATCCGCTGTCAAAGTTTTGTTCGACCCAACGCGCTCAAACGTCCGCTCACCCAGAAATCGCAGTAGCTTGATCTGCAATGACGCATCAATCTCGCCGATCTCATCCAAGAACAATGTCCCGCCCTGCGCCTGCTCAAAGCGTCCGATGCGCCGCTCATGCGCACCCGTGAACGCGCCGCGTTCATGACCAAAAAGCTCGCTCTCTAACAGCGTCGCCGACAACGCCGCGCAATGCACCGACACCATCGGCTGCTTCGCGCGCGGGCTGAGTTGGTGGATGGCTTTCGCAATCATCTCCTTGCCCGTGCCGCTTTCGCCGAGGATCAAGACCGTCGCCCGTGATTGAGCGACTTGTTGTACGACATCGAAGACCTCTCGCATCACCACGGATTCGCCCACGATGTTTTCCATGCCGAACTTCGAGTCGAGCTGTTTGCGAAGTGAAACATTTTCCGTCTCCAACGTCTGCGTCCGCACTGCGCGGGCGATGCGCATCTCCAGTTCATCAATCTGTAACCGCCCCTTAGCGATGTAATCATCCGCGCCATGTTTCATCGCGTCCACGGCGAGTTCCTCCGAACCGTAAGCGGTCATCAGGATACAGATGGGTGGTTTGGAAAGTGACTTCGCGCGACCGATCAACTTCATCCCATCTTCGTTCGGCATCCGAAAATCCGTGAGCATCACGTCGAAGCTTTCGCTTTCGAGCAAGTCCATCGCACTCTTTCCATCCTCGGCGATGTACACATCAAAACGCTCCTCCAGCGCGGCGCGCAATCCCTCGCGCGTCGGCTTCTCGTCATCCACTATGAGCAAAGTTGGTTTCATTGTTACAGTCCGGTGGTTGCAAGTTACAGGTTAAAGGTTGCAAGTTCATGACGCTCGAACGCCACAAAACCTGCAACCTTTAACCTGTAACTTGTAACTCTCATTTTGCTGTCGGCGCTCCCAAGAGACGGGGCTTCTTGTCCTTCAACGGAAACCAAACCCGAAACGTCGTTCCGCGCCCCACATGACTGTCCAGCTCAATGCCACCGTTGTGGGCGCGCACGATGCGCTGAACAATCATCAGTCCGAGTCCCGTTCCTTTTTTCTTCGTGGTATAAAACGGCTCGAAGATGCGGTTGATCTGTTCCTGCGGAATCCCACCGCCCGTATCCGCAATGCTCACCACCACACCATCCACCCCGGAATCCGTCTGCACACTCAGCACGCCGCCCTTCGTCATCGCCTGCGACGCGTTTTTCACCAAGTTCACGAGCGCCTGCTTGATCTGCGCCACATCAATCGGGCTCGTCGCAAGCTGCCTTGCCAGCCGTTCCTTGATCACGATACCGCGATTCTCAATCTCAGGGCGCAGCAGCTCCAGCGTCTCCTTCACCACATCGTTCAAAGACGCCATGCGAAGCTGCGGAGCCGACGGCCGGATCGCCTGCAAGAATTGCGTCACGATATAATCCAGCCGGGTAATCTCACCCTTGGAAACCGCCAGATATTTCTCCAGCTTCTGCGTGATCTCCACCGCTTCGCCCCCGAGTGAATCCGTCTTCGTCTTGCGACCCGCGCCGGAAGCGGCGACCGGACCCGGCTCGCGCACCACCGCACCGAGCTTCTTCAATTCCCGCTCCATCAACTGAAGATGAATGTGCAGCGCGTTCAGCGGATTCCCGATCTCATGGGCGACACTGGCGGCGAGCAGCGTAAGTGCCTGAATTCGCTCCGTCTCAATCGCTTCATTCGTCTTCTGCCGCGCCTCAGTGGCGTCGTGAAGAATCAACGCCACGCCGGAACTTCCAATGGCTTCACCATCGAGCGGTGCCGCGTAGAGACTGATCAATCGTGGGCGAGGATACTCGATTTCAAATTCATGCCGCGTCACGCGAATGCCGCCCGACTTGTCGAACCGCGCCAGCTTCTCCCAATCCAGATCCGGCAGGAACTGATTCACATGCTGCCCCTCGGAGACACCTTCCTGCATCCCCAGCAACCGGGTGACCGCCTGGTTGAAGTAAAGCACGCGACCAGTTTCATCCGCCACCAACACGCCGTCCTCGATGGTGTTGAACAATGTTTCGAGAAATGAACGCTCGCGCGCGAGACGTTGCACCACCGTTTGCAGACCCTCCTTGTCGAGCCGCCCGATGCGCCCGAGAACCTTGTCGAGAAAACTGGATTTGGAAGGAGGCATGCTGTCAGCACAACCGTGATGAGAAAAACACGCGAACGCCTAGAACCATCTCCTCTTCTTAAACCACCACCACGTCAGCGCGGTGGAAACCACGACAACACCCATCGCCAGCTCATAGCCCCACTTCCAGTCGAGCTCCGGCATGTTTTTGAAGTTCATGCCATACCATGTGCCCACGATCATCAAGGGCGTGGTGATGATCGTAATCATCGTCAGCAGCTTCATCACCTCGCCCGTCTGGTTCGATGACATGCTCAGATAGACGTGCAGCAGCCCCGTCAGCGAATCCGTGTAGGTCTGCGCCAGTTCAGCAATGTGAAAAAGCCCGTCATACACATCGCGGTAGTAGGGCACAAGATGCGGGCGGATGAGCTTGAACTCACCCTGGGCGAAACGGGAAAGCACCTCGCGCTGCGGGCCGATGATCTGGCGGAGATGCAGCACCTCCTTCTTAATCTGGATGATCTTGTTGAGCAGTTTCGGCGATGGATGCTCAACGACCTGCTGCTCCAGTTCGGCGATCTCGAACGCCAGCTCATCGAGGGCCGGCTTGTAGTTCTCCACGATGCCGTCCAACAACGTGTGCGCCACGCGATCCGGCGCGCGCGCAATGTGGACGGAACTCTTCAGGCAACGCTCCTCCGTCTGCTGCACGCTGCGCAGCGGCACTTCGTGGAACGTCACCAGGAAATTCTTCCCGAGAAAGAAATTCAGCTCGCTCGTCGCGAACACGCCGTCCTTACGGCTGTAGTCCACCGCATGCATCACCATGAAGAGATACGGCGCGAA
>JANPGI010000371.1:0-5810 GCA_031423875.1 Verrucomicrobiota bacterium
GCGGACGTGCGGCGGATCAGTTCGATCAGGGAATTCAGCAGTTCACTCATATTGCAGTCTCAGCTTAGGACTTTCACGCCACAGCGTCAACGGAGCGCGATTATTGGAGCGCCGAGCATCGCTCGGCTGGACAAGCAGACACCAGATTCTTGCCGAGCCATGCTCGGCACTCCTTCCAATGGCATTTGCTGGCGAGCTGCAAGCGTTCGTGTGTAATCTGTCGCGCGTGAACCGCGCCTCATTAACTCGCTTTGCTTGGCTGTCCATCGGCGCAGCTCTGCTCACGATTGGGTTAAAGACGGTCGCGTATCTCATCACAGGCTCGGTGGGTTTGCTTTCTGACGCGGTAGAATCTCTCGTCAATCTCATTGGCGGCATCATGGCCTTGGCGATGTTGACGGTGGCCGCGCGTCCGGCTGATGAAGATCACGCATACGGTCATGGTAAGGCGGAATATTTCTCGAGCGGACTTGAAGGTGGCTTAATTCTCGTTGCGGCTGTCAGCATAGCGGTTGCCGCAGTGATACGATTAATCACACCGAGGTCATTGCATGAAGTGGGTATGGGGCTGGCGGTTTCCGTCGTGGCTTCCGTTGTGAATCTTGTCGTCGCTCTGGTCATCATGCGTGCCGGGCGCAAACATAACTCCATCACGCTCGAAGCGAATGCTCGTCACCTGCTCACGGATGTTTGGACGAGCGTGGGTGTGTTGGCGGGGGTTGGGTTGGTGGTGTGGACGGGTTGGCTGTGGCTCGATCCGGTGGTGGCGTTGCTCGTCGCAGCGAACATCATCTGGACCGGAGTCGGCATCGTGCGGCGTTCCATCGGCGGATTGATGGACGCTTCCATTTCAACTTCCGATCTCGAAGCGGTGCGGAAAGTTTTTGCTGGTTACGAATCCGGCGGCGTGAAGTTCCACGCTTTGCGCACGCGCCAATCCGGTTCAAAAAGATTCATCTCCGTGCATGTGCTTGTGCCGGGCGATTGGACGGTGCATCGAGGGCATGAACTGTTGGAGCGCATCGAGGCGGACATACGCAACACGCTTTCGGATGCGGTGGTGTTCACGCACTTGGAATCGCTCGACGATCCAGCATCGTGGGAGGACGAGGCGCTGGAGCGCGGGAAAAACTTCTGATGAATCGTCCATGACCGGCCTTCAAGCTTGATTTGCGTGACATGTTGCCTAGCATCCCGCGCAGTTGTTACGGCATGAAAGCAATCCTCGCACTCGAAGACGGTTCGGTTTTTCACGGCACAGGTTTTGGCGCACGCGCTTCAGCCTGCGGCGAGGTTTGTTTCAATACTTCCATGTCGGGCTATCAGGAAATCCTCACTGACCCGTCTTACAAAGGCCAGATCGTGACGATGACTTACCCGCTCATCGGCAATTACGGCATCAACGATCAGGACATGGAATCCTGGCGTCCGCACGCGGCGGGATTTGTCATCCGCGAACTGTCTCCCGTGGTCAGCAACTGGCGCGCGGATTGTTCGCTCGCGGAATATCTGGAGAAGAACGGCATCCCCGGCATTCAGGGGATTGATACGCGGCAACTCACCAAGAAACTTCGCGTGCGTGGCGCATTGAATGGATTCATCACCACGGAAGACATCTCTGCCGACGAAGCCGTGAAGCGCGCGAAGGAATGGCCCGGACTCGTGGGCGTGGATTACGTCAAGGAAGTCACACACAAGCAGGCGTTCCAGTGGGACGCGAAGGATGAACAGAGCGGCGCGTTCGATCTCGTGCGCGGCACTGCTGTTGTGGACGCCCGCAAACATCACAAGCCGCTTCCCGCAGCCGACATTCCCATCGAGCTTTCGATTTCGGGATGAAATACAACATCCTGCGCCGATTGCGGCAGCATGGTTTCAAGACTCAAGTGTTGCCCGCGACCACTTCCGCCGCCGAAGCGTTGAAGCATAATCCCGCAGGAATTTTCCTCTCGAACGGCCCCGGCGATCCCGCTGCGCTCGATTACATCGTGCGCGAGGTAAAGACGCTTGCGGACTCTGGCATCCCTATTTTCGGTATCTGCCTCGGTCACCAGATTCTCGGTCAAGCACTCGGAGGAAAGACGTTCAAGCTCAAGTTCGGTCATCGCGGCGGCAACCAACCCGTGAAAGATTTGGACTCCGGCAAGGTCGAGATCACCTCTCAGAATCACGGGTTCGCCGTGGATGCAAAATCGCTGCCCTCGGATGTCGCGGTGAACCGCATCAACTTGAACGATCAGACCGTGGAAGGGTTGCGTCACAAGACGAAGCCGATCTTCTGCGTGCAGTATCACCCGGAAGCCTCACCCGGCCCGCACGATTCGACGCCGCTGTTCGGAGAGTTTCGGCAGATGATCGAGAGCAAGGGTTGACATGCACGACGAAATCATGTCAGTTGCGCGACAGAATTCCTTGTTTGCGTTTGACTTGAAATCGCTGACACGGATATTTTTCCGACAGAAATCAATATGGCAAAGCTCGTAATCCTCAGTCCGGGAATGGCGGGTCGTTCGCATGAGTTGAAGGTGGATAAAACCACAATCGGCCGTGTGGATGACAACACCTTTCCCATCGCTGAGCCTTCGGTCTCCAGCCATCATTGCGAAATCCTCCTGCGCGGTGCAGACGTGGTCGTCCATGACCTCAACTCCACCAACGGCACCTTCATCAACGGCAATCAGATCACAGGCGAAGCTGTTCTGAAGCCAGGACAAGTCCTGAAACTTGGCCAGATCGAGTTGAAACTCGAAGCCGAAGGCGCGCCCGCCGCAGCATCACCTTCACCCGCACCCGCACCGGCAAAACAGTCCGTGGATAACACCACCGTTATGAAACGCGGAGTGAACCTCACGGATTTTGAACAAGGCTCGAAAGGTTTTGACACCTCCGGCAAGGGCTTCACGAAGAAAGACAACAAGGCGAACAAGATTTTCATGATCGTAGCCATCGTCGTCGGCGTGATCATCTTCGGCATTATTGTTGTCACTCTGCTGTCCGTGAAGTGACCATCGCAACAGGCGATGGCGTCCTGTCTGGCGTTTCACTTCCGGTAATCATCCAAATGGTTTGCTTCCGCACTCGCGCGGCGGTTCAATGTTCCCAATGATGGCTAAACGTGTCATTCCCTGCCTCGACGTTCACGACGGCAAAGTCACTCGCGGTGTGCAATTCGGTGTCGCCGAGAAGGGCGGCCTGCGCAACGTCGGCGACCCCGTCGAACTCGCGTTGCGTTACAACGAACAGGGCGCGGACGAAATGGTGTTCTTTGACATCACCGCCACCGCGCACGGTCGCGGCACGATGGTGGACGTGATTGAGCGCACGGCGGATCAGTGTTTCATGCCGCTCACCGTCGGCGGCGGCATCAAATCCGTGGACGACATGTACACGATGCTGCGCGCGGGCGCGGACAAGATCAGCATCAACTCCAGCGCGCTCGCCAATCCCGAACTCATCCGGCAAGGCGCAGAAAAATTCGGCAGCCAGTGCATCGTGGTCTCGATTGACGCCAAACGCATCGCGCCCGGCGTGGACAAGTGGGGGGTGTTCTCTCACGGCGGTCGCAAAGAAACCGGCCTCGACGCAGTGGAATGGGCGAAAAAGGCCGTCTCGCTCGGCGCGGGCGAGATCGTCTTGAACTCGATTGATGCTGACGGCACGAAGGCTGGTTTCGATCTTGTCATCACGCGGCGCATCAGCGAATCCGTCGGGGTGCCCGTGGTCGCCAGTGGTGGCGCAGGCAAACTGGAGCACATGGCGGAAGTATTACTCGAAGGCCGCGCTGACGCAGTGTTGGCCGCGAGCATTTTCCACTTCGGCACTTACACCGTTAGCGACGTGAAACAGTTTTTGGCGGAAAAGAACATTGCGGTGAGGCTCTGAAAATATGGATGCCAAGAAAATCAAATCCGCGCTGGCTGACATAACTGCGGAACAAGACCCCACCATCAAAAGTTTGAAGATGGCCTCGCTGTGCAGCGCGGTTTGGTTGGAACGCGGCGTGGAACTCGTCGTGGTCGGCGGTTCTGCCATCGAGATTCTGACTGAAGGCGCGTATGCCTCTGGTGATCTCGACATGTGCCACATCAACAAGGCTACGTTGCCCATCCGCGAGCGACAGGAAATCATGGGCTGGCTCGGCGCAAAAGGTGGCCCGCGCAACTGGCAGGTGGCCGGAATGTTTGTGGACGTGCTTGGCCCGGCGGAAAGTTTCGCACGCACGCCGTATCGTCGCGTGCAAGGGCCGTTCGGCGAAGTGCAAGTGATGAAAGCGGAGGATTTGCTTGTTGAACGCGTATTGATTTCCGTTTATCCGGGCGAAAACTCCACTGCGCGCGAGTGTGCGAGGGAATTGGCTGTGGTGGCTCTGGCTGGCGCAGTCAGCATGAATTGGGACGAAGTCTTGCGGGTTGCCAGTTTGCCGGAATATCGTAACTTCAGTGAGTGCAAAACGCTCGTGAACGAGGTTGCCAATGAACTTAAAATTAAAAGTCCCTTCGATTCCGATTGAAGGCTCGATCAGCTACGAAGATTGGCTGAAAGGGCGGCGTTACCGCCGTGAGTTGAGCAAGCTCGTTGCGCCTGGCGTCATCCGCCGTGAGAGCAGTTCCAGCGACCGGCGATTAAAGAAACTTTTCAATGGTGAACGCGGCCTGCCATTCACCCCCACGGAAAAACTCTGACCCACAGCGCACTTGCGCTTGAACCGCGCGCCGCGATTCCCATAATTCCCGCTCTATGAAGATCAATGATACTTTGCTCAATCTCGAACTGCCCGGCATCAAGAAACTCAAAAGCGGAAAGGTGCGGGAGATTTTTGACCTCGGCGATTCCTTTCTCTTCGTCGCCAGCGACCGCATCTCCGCATTCGATTGCGTGATGCCCAACGGCATCCCGCGCAAAGGCGAGGTGCTCACACAGATTTCTCACTTCTGGTTTGATCAAACCGAGAAGCTCGTGCCGAACCATCGCCTCGTGAAGGCGGGAGAATCGTTCAACGTGCCCGCGCTCGCGCACATCCCGGCGGAGACGAAAGCCTCGCTTGCCAAGCGCGCGATGATCGTCAAGAAAGCGCAGCCGCTCGCCGTCGAGTGCATCGTGCGCGGTTACCTCGCCGGGTCGGGCTGGAAGGAATACAAGAAGTCGCAAACCGTCTGCGGCAGTCCATTGCCCGGAGGCTTGCAGGAATCCTCCGAGTTGCCTGAACCCATCTTCACGCCTTCGACCAAGGCCGAAACCGGTCACGACGAAAACATCTCCTTCGACGAGGCGAAGAAAATTCTTGGCGACGACATTGCGAATCAAGCGCGCGATCTGAGCCTCAAGATTTACAAGTTCGCCCGTGACTACGCCCGCCAGCGTGGGATCATAATCGCAGACACGAAATTCGAGTTCGGCCTCTTCGAGGGCAAGCTGATCTTGATTGACGAAGTGCTCACGCCGGACTCCTCGCGCTTCTGGCCTGCCAGCGAATACGCGCCCGGCAAAGGCCAGCCCAGCTTCGACAAGCAATTTGTCCGCGACTACCTCGAAACGCTGGATTGGGACAAAAATCCACCCGCCCCTGCCCTCCCGGCGGAAGTCATCGCCAAGTCACAGGCGAAATATCTGGAAGCCTACGAGAAGCTGACAGGAAAAAAACTGTGATGTGACACCGCCTTGGCCGAACACATTCGGTCGAGAACTCGGTGGGAGAAACGCAACGACGCGACAGCCACAGAGTGTGACCCGACATGATCCACTCACTGTTCGGTCATCTTATCCTGACAGGAATTCTTTGCGCCTCTCTGCGTCTCCGCGTTTGTTCCGTC
>JANPGI010000372.1:0-1788 GCA_031423875.1 Verrucomicrobiota bacterium
CGGCTGACGGATGTGCATGGGAAGGTGGTGGAGGATTTGATTGCGTGAGTTTGCGAGACATCTGCCTTATCAATCAGGGCCTCGCCCGTAAGTCCAGAGCACTTTATCAATCTTACGCGGAGTCCAAAACGTAGAATCACACCGCTTGTTATTTTCCGCCGCCTTTTGCTGCATTATACGAATTAGCAATTCCCCATCAGCAGGCGTAAGCCCATCGGGATTCATCTTCTTGATTTTCTCTGCATCAGCCAAATTAGGCACATCCCACAGAGCTTTTACGGCGAATTGATCAACGGTGCCGAAATTCTCTGGATATAAAAGCGCAAGCAGCCCAGAAGCGCCAGCGGTGCCGAGTCCGTGGATTTCTCTCGCAAGTAAAAGACCTCGACGAATATTGGATGGAATAAGCGTGAGCAACCGCTGCTTGATAGAAAATAAATCATCAAGTCGGCCTTCTTTGATGTAGCGATGTAAGTGTCGAGTAGTAGTTGCATACCGATTAGCGGCTGTGTACTTCCAACGGAAATATTCGTCGCGCAAAAAATCGTACCATGCTTGCTCATCTAAGCCCCGAATCCATTCACGATTAAGCGATTCAAGTCGGCGTTCCAGCTCAAGGTTTGCGAGTTTGATGAAATCCCAATAACGATCGAGAGCCTTATCCCATAATTCTGCGTCTGGTGAATTCCACAGTTCGGCAATTGTTGGCGGTTCAGCAGGCATAACATTTCAAATTGATCCACTCATGCAATCCGGGCTTTGCTCGCAAAGCTCGTTCACATCTGTGAATACCCCGTCGGCCTCAGAAACACGCTCGTGATGTTCGTCAGGATTTCGGCGTTGGTGTAGCCGGGTGTGGTGCTGAGTTTCTTCCACTCGGGATCGGGGCCGAATGTTCCCCAGTTCTTGTCGCGCGCGGCCATGTCGTCGAACACGAGCATGTAGGTCAGCTTCGGCAGATTGGATCCGATCAAGCCTTCGCCGAAGAACACGGGACGCAGACCGCAGCGGCGGAAGATTTCAATCTCGCCGACGTTGAACATCTCCACCTTCTTCTTGTTCGCCTTACGGCTGTGGGCTTCGTAGGTGCGCAGCTCAAAGATGCGAGACTTCTTTTCGGCGACCTGTGGCGGGATTTCAAGTTTGGGAATCCCAGTGAACGCCAGCAGCACGGAACTTTCCTTGCGGATGTAACCGGGATCAGTCGGCGGCAGATTGGCGAAGTCAGATTTCAGCACAGCGTCATCCGACTCAAACTTTTCCCGCGCTTCGTTCATCACGTCCCACGACTTGAACGGGAGCAGAACGTATTTGGTCGGTTGATCCGGGCCGATCATCACATCGAACACGCCTACCGCGCTGACACCGGCGCGATTCCACGCGGGAACGGCGATGTCGCGATAGAACTCATCGAAGCGTTTGAGCATCGGCCCTTGGCGGAGGTGATACTGGCGCAGCTCGTAAAACTCGCGTTCGCCAGCGGCGGGTTTTGTTTCGGCAGCGTGAGCGACGGAGGCTGTGGCAGCAGCGGCGCTGGCGACTAGGGAGGTTTTGAGAAATTCGCGGCGTTTCATAATCTACTTTGTAGCAGTGGACGTCAGTCCGCTCCATCTAAAACCTAAACGGAAATTAGGGTGCTGATGTTTTGGTAGGTGGCGGCAACGTGGTGAACTGAGAAGTTGTTTGTGAGAACGTCCGCCCTCACCCCGGCACTCTCCCCCAAGGAGAGGGGGAAACGCTCCCTGCGTCTCGTGATAAACTTGCGGCTGGATGGGTCGGACGCGCAAC
>JANPGI010000373.1:0-1812 GCA_031423875.1 Verrucomicrobiota bacterium
CGTCAACGCTCAGAGCGATGCCGATTTGTTCTGGGCGCTGCGCGGAGCGGGAGCTAACTTCGGCGTCGCGACATCTTTCGAAGCGCAATTGCAAAAGATCGATTCAATACTGGGTGGTGATGTGCATTTCTCAGCGCGTGATGCGCGGGACGTCTTGCGCGGATTTCGCGATCTCTTCCTCCGGCATGCCAAGTGGGAAATTAAGATTCACCCAATCCGCCAGTGAACGCGTCTGCCATTCGCTCGCGTCGTAATCCCCCTTGGTGAGCGTCGTAACCTTTGTGATGACGACTTCCTCCATGATGTCCATGAGACGATCTCGCACGTCGTCTGAATTGATGATCTCGTTGCGGAAGCCGTAGATGACTTCGCGCTGCTTGTTCATCACGTCGTCGTATTCGAGCGTGCGTTTGCGTTGCTGGAAATTGTGTTGTTCGACACGCTTCTGCGCCTGACCGATGGAGCGGTTCAACAACGGATGCTCCAGCTCCTGACCTTCTTCGAGGCCGAGCTTCTCCATGTATTTGACGATGTTGCCTGCGCCGAACAAACGCATCAGATCGTCTTCCAGCGACACGAAGAAGTGTGACGAACCCGGATCGCCCTGACGCGAACAGCGACCGCGCAACTGCCGGTCAATGCGCCGCGCTTCGTGGCGTTCGGTCGCGAGAACGTGCAAGCCGCCGACATCCGCGACACCTTGCCCGAGTTTGATGTCCGTGCCGCGACCAGCCATGTTCGTGGCGATGGTGATCGCGCCCCGTTGCCCGGCGCGCGTGATGATCTCCGCTTCCTGTTGGTGATATTTCGCGTTGAGGACGGAGTGGATGAGCTTTTCCTTGTTCAGCAACTTGGAAAGCTGTTCGCTGACTTCGACGGAAATCGTGCCGACGAGAATGGGGCGACCTTGAGCGTGAACAGTTTTGATCTCGTTCAGCACGGCGTTGAATTTCTCGCGACGAGTCTTATAGACGGAATCATTCGCATCCTTGCGGAGGCATGGCTTATTCGTCGGGACGACCATTACACCGAGTTTGTAGATGTCGTAGAACTCGCCCGCCTCGGTTTCCGCCGTGCCTGTCATGCCCGCGAGTTTGTGGTAGAGGCGGAAATAATTTTGGATCGTGATCGTCGCCAGCGTTTGCGTCTCGCGTTCGATCTCCACGCCTTCCTTCGCTTCGACAGCTTGATGCAACCCATCGCTCCAGCGGCGACCCGACATCAAACGCCCCGTGTTCGTGTCCACGATGATGACCTTGTTTTCCTGCACGACGTATTCCACGTCCTTCGTGTAAAGCGAGTAAGCTTTGAGCAATTGCGCGATGGAATGGATCTTCTGCGCCTTCGTCTCGAATTCACCCTGCAACTTCGTCTTCGCTTCCATCCGCTTTTTGGCGTCAGTTTCAGGGCCAACGTCAATGTCGTGCATCGCCGTGTTCAAATCCGGCAATACGAAGGCATCCGGGTCTTTCGGTGAAAGAAACGTGCGTCCCTTCTCGGTCAAGTCCGCGTCATGGCTCTTCTCATCAATCGCGTAGAGCAATTGTTCCTTCTCCGCGTAAAGCTCCACCTTCTTCTGATCCAGATGCAGCGAGAGTTCCGAATCGTTCATCAGTTTCAGATTCGACGGCTCTTCCAAAATCTTCATCAACGCCTCGGACTTCGGCTGGCCGGTCTTCACGCGGAACAGCAACAGGCCGATTTCCTTTTTGACCGCGTCTATGTTTTGAACATTTGAACCATCGGTCGGATTCAACTTCTTGAGCAGGTCGGTCGCTTCGGAAAGATACCGGGCGCACAGACGTTCCTGAG
>JANPGI010000374.1:0-10839 GCA_031423875.1 Verrucomicrobiota bacterium
GGAGGATGGAGGATGGCCCGGACGGCTTATCCATCTTCAATCCTCCATCTTCTATCTTCGCCTTTGGTAACTCGTCACGCATGGCAATGATCACTGCGCCAATCAACGCCGCCGTCAGCAGCAGGCCGATGACTTCGAGCGGGAGAACAAACCTAGTCATCAGCGCATCGCCGATCTGTTTGACGGTGACTTCGACTTTCTCCGCAGGTTCGCGCTGGCTGGCAAAGCTGTGTATGACGGCCCAAGCAAGCGTGGCGAACACGGATACGGTGATGAGGATTCCCCAAATCCATGACGTAGAGAATACGGATTTCTCGGGCGCTTCACCGCCACGCGTGAGCAGCACCGCGAAGACGATGAGAATCGCCACTGCGCCGACATAGACGAGGATTTGGGCGAGACCGACGAATTGCGCGGCGAGTTGCAAATAAGCCAGCGCGAGTCCGCCGAACGCCACGGCCACCGCGAGCGCAGAGTGGACGAGATTGCGCAGCGTCATCGCCGCCGTGGCAGCGGCGATGATCAGGACAGCGATGATGGCGAAAGGCAGGGACATTTACGATTTACGATTTACGATTTTGTTCATGTTAGTCCGCGTAACGATACGTGCGTTTGCCAATGTCTTTTGACTCGAACTGCGGTTTACCTAAAAGCATGTAAGAGCCGACGACAAGCGCGCCGCTCGTGAACCAGCGCATAAAGCCGGTCTCGGCAAAATGCCAGAGCGCAGCGGCGACAAGCGTGATGAGCGACATGGGAATCATGAATTTCCACGCGAGATTCATGAGTTGATCCTGGCGCAATCGCGGCAACGTGCCGCGCGTCCAGATGAACAGGAAGATCAATGCGAGCAACTTGATGAAGAACCATGCCCACGACGGGATGAAGTCGAGCGCGGGGAACGGAGCGTTCCAGCCGCCGAGGAACAACGTGATGCCGAGTCCGCAGGCGGCGAACAGGCTCAGGTATTCGGCGAGGAAGAACAGCGCGAACTTGAAGCCGGAGTATTCGATGAAGTAGCCCGCGATGATTTCCGATTCGCCTTCTGGTAGATCAAACGGTGAGCGGTTCGCCTCGGCGTTGGCAGCGATCATGAACAGCACGAAGCCCATGAAGCCCCACGGCGTGAACACAAACCAGTCCGGCAGCAACCCGGCGTGCGTGCTTTGCGCTTCGACGATTTTTGGCAGCGAGAGCGTACCGGTGATCATCACGACCGCGACGCTGGAGAGAATGAGCGGGATTTCGTAACTGATCATTTGCGCCACGGCGCGCATCGCACCGAGCAGCGCGTATTTGTTGCGGCTCGACCAACCCGCCATGAACACGGCGAGTTCGGACGCAGCGCCGACGGCAAAAAAGAACAACAAGCCCGCGTCGAAATCCACGACGACCATGTTGCGTCCGAACGGGATCACGGCATAGACAGTCAGCGCGGTGATGACGAGGATCACGGGTGCGATGAAGTGAACTAGTTTGTCCGCCGCACGCGGAACGAGGTCTTCCTTGATGAGTGCCTTGATACCGTCGGCAGCGAATTGCAGAAAGCCGAACGGCCCAACGCGATTCGGGCCGTAGCGATTTTGGATTCGTCCGAGTCCTTTGCGTTCGAGCACGGTTGTGATTGCGAACAGGCTGGGGAAAACTATGAGAATGGGCGCGAGCGAGAGGATTGCCGAGACGACAGGCATCACCGACGGCGGCAAAACATTTGCCAACTGGCCGAGCAGCCAGTGTTTGAGTGTGACGAAGATTTGGTCGAGAGAATCTGTCATGTCGCAGCAACGGGTTGAGGTGCGACAGGAGTTGTGACGGCAGCCTTTGCCTTCGCTTCAGCGGCGGCTTTGGCTTTCGCCTCCACATCTGCTTTCGCCTTGGCCTGGGCTTTGGCCACTTCCACGGCGAGTGCGGCGTCAGACACGGCGGCATCTGTCGGGTGGATGTGGCGATAATGCTCGTTTGATTTCGCGAGTTGATGCTTGTTGACCATCAAGCCGCCGAAGCGATCTGAGGTGCTGAGTTCATACGCGGTGTCCATCTTGATGGATTCAAACGGGCAGACCTCCACGCAAATCTGGCAGCTCATGCAGACCGAGAGATCAATGTCGAACGTCGCGGGATAAAGCTGCATCTGCCCTTTGTAATCCACGCGCTTGTCCTTGCTCTTGACGATGTAGATGCACTTGGGCGGACATTCCTTCTCGCAAATCTGACACGCGACGCAGCGCAGACCTTTCATGGGGTCATTGCCGTCAAACACGAGAAAAGGAAACTGCCGGGCGTTCTCGATCTGTGGGGAACGCTCCTCGGGATATTGCACCGTGGTCAAACGCTCGTCGCTGACGTAGCTGCCGAGGAAATTCCTCGCAGTCTCCGCCATGCCTTTGATGATCCCTTTGCCGAGCATGAGATTAGGAATACAGGATTTGGGAGACGAAGCCAAGAGAGCAGGCGGGATTTTGAACAGGGCGATCAGCAGGGTTGGAGCTTCCGAAAAGCAAGCCATCAGACCGTGCAGCCCCAAAGTGGCTCACGCCATCACGTTCATGCTTGCCACCAGTTTGCTGCGGATGAGATGTCCCACGGCTTTCACGGCGAGTTCGATGGGGAAGATCGGTTTGGCGATCAGATCATTTGCGCCGACGAGAATGCCTTTAGCGCGCGTTTCAAAATCGCCGTGCGATGTGACGTAGATCACTGGCGTGGTTTCGTAGCCGGGGAGATGACGCAGATTCCGGCAGAGATCGAAGCCACTCATGTGTGGCATTTCTACATCTAGCAACACGAGATCGAACTTCTCCCTGGCCATCAATTCCAACGCGGTGAGCGGATTTTCTGTGGATCGGGCGTTCAAGCGTGCGCGACTGAGTGCGGATAGGGCGATACGGTTGGCGAGCGGGTCATCATCCACCACCAACACTTCAGCGGAGAGTGCTTCCATACGACGACCTGCGCGTGCGTTTTCCACCAGCAGGCCGAGGAAATCCACGGCGGACGAAATCGTGCGTGCCGAGGAGGGGTTGATGAACTGCGGCTTCTCGATCAACTCGAACAACAAAGCTTCCAGAGCGCCGCTCATCAACGCGACGTGATGGCAACGGGCCGATGCCGCCGCACCTGCCATGTGGTGAAGTTGTCGGCAAAGTTCTGCGAGATTTCCGGTGCGTCCGGCTGCGGCAGGGTCTTGTGAGAACTCAACGGACACCGCGCGCAGGTCGGTGAATTCCGCTGCTACATTCCTGAGAAAGTTTTCGCGGGCTTCGTCTTTTACCAGCGACGTGTCCGTGGGTGACGCCGGGGTGGGGGAGTCACTGCTGAAGACTTGGTTCGCCAGTTCCAGCATCTTTGCCGGTGTGCAATCGCCTTTGACGATGGCGTGATCCACACCGAGTGAATTGACGCTCCGCGCTTGATCGCTCATGAACGCGTTGGTGAGGACGGCGACGGGAATCTTGGCGAGCGTGGGTTTCCCGCGCATAAACTTGATCACGTCAATGCCGGAAAGTTTCGGCATCATCAAGTCCAGCACGGCAAAGTCTGGTGTGTAGTTTCCAAGAAGTTTGATGGCCTCCAATCCATCGTTCGCCGTCCGCACTTCGAATCCGCCGGCGACAAGTTTCTTCCGGTAGAGTTCCAGCACCAGTGCGTCATCGTCCACCAACAGGATTTTTTTCATTGGAGTTCTATGTGATCGGTGCGCCGGGGAGATAGACCGAGAATGCCGTCCCCTCTCCGGGCGCGGTTTTGACGTGTAGTGCGCCGCCGCTTTCCTTGACGAGCCGTTGCACGATGTTCAATCCCAGTCCGGTCCCCATCCGCGCGTCTTTGGTGGTGAAGTAGGCCTGGAAAATCTTGGGCAACACTTCGGGCGGGATCCCCGGCCCGTTGTCGCTCACGGTCAACCGCACAAGTGGTGCGGTGTTCTGAAAGTTTTCGACGTTCAACAACCGTTCGCCCGGCGCGTCCTTGAACGCTGCGAGATCAAGTGGCGCAGCCAATGATTCGCCGCTGACTTGGACGCGATGTGGATGTGGTGACGCTTGGAAGGCGTTGACCGCGAGGTTGAGCAACATCTGGATCACGTCTGTGCCGTTGAGTTTCACGGCGATGTCCTGCGCGAGCGGCTGAATATCGAACTCGTTGTTCTGCTGGCTCGGATGCACACGCATGAGGTGTTCGAGGTCGGTGAGCAATTGATTGACACCCACGCGCGTCGTGTCGTCTGGTTGTTTGCGGAGAAAGCCCAGGTAACGGCGCGATATCTCGATGCAGTTCGTGACTTGGCGCGTCATCGTGCGGAGCTTGTCCTTCGTGAACGCCAGACTGTCGGCATCGAGCGATTCCGCCTGACCGATGCGGTAGTTGATCAACTGAAGAAAACCCGAGATGACCGTGAGCGGGCCGTTGATGTCGTGGATGATGCTGGCGTAAATATCTCCGCGCGCCTGCGCCATCTGGCCATCTACTTTTTCGTCCTGAAGTTCCTTGTAAAGTTGCTGTAACTTTTCGTTGTTTGTGAGGATCACCGTGTCGAAGGTGCGCCGCTGCATGGCGGTGGCGACTGCATTACGCATTGAACTGATGTCCCACGGCTTGTTCAGATAGTCGCACGCACGGAGTTTCAGCGATTGCCGGATCGTATCCGTCGTCTCAAACGCTGTGACCATCACCGCCTCGACGGTCGGGTCCAGGAATTTGATCCGCTCCAACACATCCACTCCGGACATGCCGGGCATCCGGATGTCGAGGACGGCCACGTCAATCTTGTGCTTCTGAATGATCTCGATCGCCGCCGGTCCATCCGCCGCCATGTGGATGTCGTAATTATCCTTCAACGCCATCTTCACTGACATGCGCGGACCGTCTTCATCGTCCACGATGAGAACTGTACCGCGCTTTTGAGGCGTGGCAGTCTGAGATGTTACGTCGTCGGTCATTTACGATTTGAAAAGTCTCTGAATACGACGCCGCGTTCATTGTCCCCTGCGGCTCTTGGCGAATCCTATCGGACAACCCCCGGTGAACAAGCGAAAATCTGGCAGCGGCAAATTGATGATGAACCGGAGTGTCGAGCATTGCTCCGCATGGGCAGGTTTTGGAACACGCCGAACAATGCTCGGTGCTCTTCACTCAAACCGCACCCAACTTGTCGCCGTCTGGTAACGTCGTCCCAACACATCTTGGACGACCGCATAAAACGGATGTCGCCCCACACCGAGCCCCGCGCCCGATACGGAGAAAGTCCCGCTCGATTGATTGTTCACCACGCCCAACGCTCCGCCAGTGCTATAAAGTGTGATGATCGAGATGTTGTTCGTGTTCGCGGTCACGGCGATCTGGTAATTGCCGGAAACGGGATTCGTCGCCACCAAATTCACCAATGTCAGGCTCGCAGACAGCGGAGTGTTCTGAACACGCACAGGGATCGTTACGCGCGTTTGCGTGCGAACGCTGCTTCCTTCGTAAGCCACCGCAGTGAGTTCATGGAAACCATCGGCGAGCAAAGTGGTGTTCAAGGAAATCCCGCTGCCGAGTACAGATGCGCCCGTGGTGAGATACAGGTGATTGCGGGCTTGAAGATCGGAGAGATTGTCCGTGAGCATCACTGAGGTGTTTGGTGCTGTGCCTATCGAGCTGCTCGTGAGCGACGCTCGGACTCCGGCAGCGGCCAGTCCCGGACTGCGCGCGAGCAGATTGGCCGAGGGATTTCCGAAACTCGGTATGTTGAAATCCTCCGCCACCACGCCATCTGCGCCCGCGAGATTGGGTTCTGCGTTGATGAGATTCACCAGATTGGAAAGAACTGTTCCGGGTGTCGGCCCGGCAGTGGGATTGGTGTAGGTGACGCTCACGACTGCGCCGTTTGTTTTGGTCACGGTCAATCTCAGCCACGTTCCTGCTTGAACTGATCCGCCCACAGCCAATGCTTTGATGCCATGTGCCGGGGAATCCAGAAACGTCGGTCGCGCTGCCAGAAACGTTGTCCGAGCCGACGCCGTTCCGATGGTTGTCGTGAATGCCGGATTGTCTGACACGAGCTGATTTGCGGAAGGCTCGTCGATTGTGCGCAGATTGATCGGCGGCAGTGGGCGATTTCCGCCGGTGAACCGCAATTCCACGCGATCTCCAAACGCTTGCGCCGCGGTGCGCGTCGCATTGCTGTTCGCTGGAGAATTCATCGTGGTGGCCAGCGCGGTGGCCAGTGATGACAACGTGGCATTCGTTGCGACTGTCTGTGTGATGGTTTGAGTGCCGATCCGGACATTGATCTGATTTCCCGCAGTGGGCGTCATATTTGTCAACGTCTGGAAAAACTTTCCGTCCACGAACAGATCAATCCGGCTGAGTGGGCGCGTCGCGTCGTCGGCGGTGAACTGCACGGAGAGCGATCTTGTGCCGGAGATGATTTCATCCGGTGCGATGCCCGACCAGTTTCCACCCGACGCCGCAACTGCGAACGGCGCGGCGAGTGGTTCGCCCACGATCAAGCCCTGAAACGGAATATCCAGACTCTGGTAATAACATTCGGCCAAACTGAACCCGCGCGATTGATAGAAATAATTTTGCGGGTTCGGAAACTTCGCCGCATTCGCCGTCGGCTCCGTCACCGTGCCGTAGGATCCCGCCGCGCCGCCGTGGATGAATGCGAGCAGCGAAGTCTGTTCATTGTAACCGAAGATCACGCCGCCATAGGATGTGAGACTGTCCGCCATCGCGCCCGGCGCAAAAACATTTGGCGGCACCGTCAACGTCATCAATCCTGTCTGATAGCCGAGCAGATTGGTTTCTCCGTACATCGAATTCGCGTTCTTGCGGATCACGGAATAGTTCCGGCGCAACCGGGTATTGAACATCGCATTGTCGAACGCCGTGTAGCGGATGCGGCGGAGCGGGTCGGATGTTTTCGCCAGCACGACCGGCGCGGTGGGGAATGTGGAGTCGCTGTTCACACCTTGATCCACGAGCGTCTTCGCTTGGGCGAGAGAACCTGCAGTGAGCATCGTGGCGAGAAATGAATGACCCTCAGCCGTCACGGGCTTCGCGTCTGAGAACACGGCCTCGCTGTCCGAGTAACTGTTCGTCAGCATATACACATTCGCACCGCCACCCGTCTTCAATCCGTAGAATAATCCCGCCGTCGTGCCGTTGAATACATTGCTGTGGATCGTCGCAAAGGGAATGTCCATCGAGAGTGCGACGTAATGGATTTGATTGCTCAACCCACGCGATGAGATCGCCGCAAGTAACGGCTGGAGCAAATTCGTCTGAAATTGAGTGCCGTCCCAGGTGGTGTTTCCGCCTGCCCACGTGATGCGAAGAATATTTTCCGCAGGGATCTGTCGTCGTTCAGCGTAGTAATTTCCGAGTGCGATGGAGTTGGAACTGTTCTGATTGATGACAACAAGCGTGTTGAGTCCACTGCCGCCCGCGAGCGCAGAACCGGTGAAGCAGTTCCACACAAGCAACATCGCCACGAGCCACAGTTTCCGCAGTCCAGACACACACATAGACCGGAGTAACTTTAGCACTTGGGATGCCTCGGATCTCACCGGGTGGCTACCGGGGAGCGGTTTGAGATATCGAAAACATCCAACATCCAACATCCAACATCGAACACTGGACTCAGGCAACATCCGCGGAGACTTGGGTGTTGAGCGTTGAGTGTTGAGTGTTGAATGTTTCCCGAAGTTCATGCTGTTTCCAAATTCGCGAGTCGTTCCAACATAGGCATCATTCTCTGGGGTTGAACGATGATGACTTCGCCAGCTTCTCCCACAACTCCCGCTCTGCGTCCGTCACCTGCGCCGGCACTTCCACACGGGTCGCCACGATCAGATCTCCTTTGCCGCCCTCACGCAACGGCAGTCCACGCCCGCGCACCCGCAACTTCTGTCCAGCTTGTGTGCCCGCTGGGATTTTGATGTTCACCCGCCCCTCAAGCGTCGGCACGGCGATGTTCGCGCCCAACACCGCTTCCCATGGCGTGATCGCCGCTTCGTAGATCAAGTTGTGATCCTCCACATCAAAATCGGGATGTTTTGCCAGACGCACTCGTAAAAACAAATCACCAGTCGCGCCACCGTGCGAACCCGCCTCGCCGCGACCTGCCAATCGCAGTCGCTGTCCCGCCGCGACTCCGGGTGGAACTTTTACCTGATACGTCTCTGACTTGCTCACACGCCCTTCTCCGGCGCAAGCAACACAAACACGTTGCCCGCGTCGCCCTGTGCCGCCGCAAACATCACACTTCACCGCATGGCTCACATTCACCGAGCGCAACGATCCCCGCATTGCCTCTTCCAACGTCACCATCATGTCGCCTTCGATGTCCGCACCGCGTTCGGCTGCGTTGTCTCCATCGAAACCGCGATTGCGTGTGTTGCCACCGGCGCGGTGACCGCCAAAAACCTGCTCAAAGAAATCACTGAAGCCCGTGCCGGCAAATTCATAATCCACCGGGCCAGTCCCGCCGCGAGCACCGCCAGCATTTCCCCAACCGGGCTGCCTGTGATTCGCGCCTGACTTCCAGTTCGCACCCAACTCGTCGTAACGCTTACGCTTCGTGGCATCGCCAAGCACCTCGTACGCTTCGTTGGCCGCCTTGAATTTTTCTTCCGCGCGTTTCTTGTCCTTCGCCACATCGGGATGAAACTCGCGCGCAAGTTTGCGGAACGCCTTTTTGATCTCGGCCTCGCTCGCGGTGCGTGGCACTCCGAGCGTCGAATAATAATCTTTATATTGAACAGACATTATGGTGAACAGTCGCACCAGCGCGACTTGGGAAAAATCATGCCTGCCGCGCGGGGATTGTCAAAGCTTGCTCCGCAGTTTCACAAACCGACAATCGCCGGATCGCCGTAGAGCGTGAAGGACGATCCTGCGCGCGTGATCCGCACATCCATGAGTTGGCCGCGATGACGTTCCGAACCATCGAACAAGACGAGTTTGCCGCAGGGTGTGCGACCCATCATGCGCGCTTCGTTTTTCTTGCTCGGGCCTTCGACGAGGATTTGCACCTGTCGTCCGACGAATGCGTCGTATCTGCGTTTGGCAACGGCGTTCACAAGTTCGAGCAGACGGGCGTGGCGCGCCTCAATGAGTTCCTCTGGCAATTGATTCGGCATCGCGGCGGCGGGCGTGTCTTTGCGTTGCGAATACTTGAACAGATAGGCGTTGTCGAATTCAACCTCGCGGCAGAGAGAGAGGGTTTGCTCAAAGTCCTCCTCGGTCTCGCCGGGAAAGCCGACGATGACATCGCTGGTGAGTCCAATGCCAGGGCGAACGGCGCGGAGCTTGCGGATGATTTCGAGGAAGCGTTCGCGTGTGTAGCCACGGTGCATGAGTTTCAACATTCGGTCGCTGCCGCTTTGAACTGGAAGGTGCGCGCTTTCGACGAGCTTGGGCAATCGTCTGTAAGCCTCGACGAGATCGTCGCCATAACCTTTCGGGTGCGGCGAGGTGAAACGGATGCGTTCGAGCCCTTCGATTTCATGGACGGCTTCGACCAACTGAACAAATGCGGATTTATCGTCGCGTTTTGGAATGTCACGTTTACCAAAGCTCGTCACGATCTGGCCGAGCAAAGTTATTTCCCGGACGCCTTGCGAGACGAGTTGGCGACACTCGGCCACGATTTCGGCGATGCTACGGCTGCGTTCTTCACCGCGAGTGTAGGGGACGATGCAGAACGTGCAGTATTGATTGCAGCCTTGCATGATGCTGACGAACGCGGCCACGGATTTATCCTTGGCATTGCCGTTGAGCAGATGTTCCTTGATCGTGCCTTCGCTGCCTTGTTCCTCTGCGGTATCAACGATCTTGTCGCGTTTGCCTTGGAGGATTTCATCTAGGTATTCCGCCGCGCGATGAAACTTCTGCGTGCCGAGAACTAGGTCAACGTCCGGCAGGCGATCAATCAATTCCTTGCCGCGACTCTGCGCCATGCAACCCATGAAGCCGAGGACGACGTTGGGTCGCTCCTTGCGGATCTGGCCCGCGATGTTCTCCATCTTGTTGATGGCTTTCTGCTCGGCGTTATCGCGCACGCTGCAAGTGTTGAGCAACACCACATCCGCGACGTGCTCAGTCGGGGCGAGGGTATAGCCCTTGGCGACGAGTTGAGCGGCGACGGCTTCGCTATCGCGCTCATTCATCTGGCAACCGTAAGTTTTGATATAGACGCTCGGCATCTTAGAAGTGCGGGGGAGGCGTTGAAGTTACAATGGTTTTTTGTCAGCCACTTCCAATTTTCCGACGAGGGAACTGACGTGATCCAACTTGTTCGCCATCGTCAACAGATGGTGGGCGTGTTTAAGGTCGCTCATACAGCACTCGCCCTTCCCGCAGTGCCCGTCCAACGACATGGTTGAGACTGCTGCGGCATTCTTCCACATAAGCCCGGCTGTACAATAACAAATCTTTAGCCACGCCGAACCCAGCCGAATGTCCGCGTAGTCGCCGCAAAGTCTCGTGGCTCAGTTGATCGGGCGCAAACTCATCATCTTGGACAATCAATAAATCCACATCTGATTCAGGGCTTACATCGCCTTTGGCCTGTGATCCGAAGTTGAAGATCTGAGCTGGGTGGATTTCGTTCACGATGATTTGAGTCATGTGACGCAGCACATCCTCAGCATCGGGTTTGAATCCAGATTCGGCAGGTTTTTCCATAAGCTCGATCCTACTTTAACTATCGTTCCAGCCGACGCAAGCACGCAGCCAATGGTGGGTGCGACTGGGGTGTGATTAGAGTCGGGTGAGGGCAATGCGGGGCATGGTAAATCTCGGAACGCCGCCTTCAGGCGGCAGAAATCGTGCAAGCAAATTGCCGCTGCCGCC
>JANPGI010000375.1:0-6095 GCA_031423875.1 Verrucomicrobiota bacterium
GCAGCGCGGCGGCCTGCTCATAGCGTTCCGGCGACAAGACCGACGGATCGAACACCGTCTGCGTGCGGCCTTCCCGGTCGCGGATATCAATGAAGATGAGGCCGCCGAGATCGCGCCGGGAGTGGACCCAGCCGGAGAGCGTGACGGTTTGCCCGATGTGAGCCGGGCGCAGTTCGTTGCAATGATGCGTGCGTTTCATGTCTAAATCTGGTGGCTGCGACTCGTGAGAGCGCGGCATTTTAATCTTGAGCCGTGCTCTCACGAGCACAGCCATAATCGCTTAAAGCGAACGCGGATGATGACGGCGAAATCGGTTTAACTCAAACTTTTTTGCGACGAGAGGAAGATTGGTTGTGTATCCATTGACTCAAGCGAAACGCCGCCCTCGCTCCAGCCATCATCGTTGTGTTGCGCTTCGTCCGCACGCCGCTAATCTTTCGCCCATGCGTTTCATTGGAACGATCATCGAAAAACTTCAACGGCATCCCAAGCGGGTTGTCTTCCCCGAAGGCGCGGAGCCGCGTGTGTTGCAGGCCGCTCGTCAATTCCTCGCCTTGCGTCTCGGCGCACCCATCCTGCTTGGCGACCGCACCAAGATCAAAGAGATCGCCGCAGATCTGAACATCTCACTCGAAGGCATCCGAGTGATCAATCCCGCCGAGAGTGAGGAACTTGATAACTTCGCGCACCGGTTCTATTCGTTGCGTCGTGAGAAGGGCATCAAGGAAGCGGAAGCGCGCGAAGCCATGCGCCAGTCCAATTATTTCGGTGCAATGATGGTCGCAATGCACCAGGCGGACGGACTCATCTCCGGCGTCAATCACATCACGGGCAGCGTGCTGCGTCCGTTGTTCCAGATCATCAAGGTCGCGCCCAAGTCGAGCACGGCATCGAGCTGCATGGTCATGGAAGTTGAAGACACACGCATCGGAGAGAAAGGCGTGTTGTTCATGGCGGATTGCGGTGTCGTGCCTGAACCCACGGTGGAACAACTCGCGGAGATCGCGTTGTCCACAGCGCAACTCGCACGACACTTGATGGATGTGAAACCACGAGTGGCGATGCTTTCCTATTCGACGAAGGGCAGCGCCACGCATCCGTCCATCGGAAAAGTTCAAGCCGCAACCGCGCTTGCCCGTCAGAAGGCTGAACGCAAGATGTTCGAGGCGGATTTCGACGGTGAACTTCAGGTGGACGCCGCGCTTGTGCCCGACATCGCCGATAAAAAATGCGCTGACAGCAAAGTCGCAGGCAAAGCGAACGTCCTCATCTTCCCCGATCTCAACTCCGGCAATATCGCCAGCAAACTCGTGCGACTCGTCGGCAAGGCGAACGCTTACGGCAACATCCTGCTCGGACTGGATCGCCCGGCAGCGGACGTTTCGCGCGGCTCGAACGCCCACGATATTCTCGGCGTCGCCGCCATCGTCGGCGCACAAGCCATCGCCTACGAAGACTTGTTCCCCGGCGCGGGCAAAAATCTTCCCGGTGATTAACGCGACATGAAGAACAACACCACGCCACGCGTGTTCATCGCGGCGACACGCCAGAACGACGGCAAGACCACCACCTCACTCGGCCTCATCGCCGCGTTGCAGAAAAAGTTTCCGCGCATCGGCTACATCAAACCCGTCGGCCAGCGTTTCATTGAAATCGAGGAACAGAAGATTGACGAAGATACGGTCTTGATGGATTCGGTCTATCACTTGAATTGCCCGCTCGTGGACATGAGCCCCATCGCGGTCGAGCCGGATTTCACGCGCAAATATCTTCAAGCCGCCAAGAATGATTCGCTCGTGAGAAAGATCCACGATGCCTTTGACCGCGTCTCGTGGGAAAAAGATTTCGTGCTGTGCGAAGGCTCAGGCCACGCTGGAGTTGGCGCGGTGTTCGACCTCTCGAACGCACAGGTCGCAAAGCATCTCGGCTGCAAAGTGATCATCGTAGCGCGCGGCGGCATCGGTAAACCGATTGATGAAGTCGCGCTGAATCAGGCGTTGTTCGAGAAGGAGGGCGTGGAGATCATCGGTGTGATCATCAACAAGGTGACGCCCGAAAAGGTGGATTACATCACAGACTTCGCGCGCCGAGGTTTGAAGCGCAAGGGACTCGATCTGCTCGGCGTCATTCCGCATCAACCGATGCTTTCCAGCCCGACGCTGGAATCCATCCGGGATGAATTGAACGCCGAAGTTCTGAATACGCCGGACAAAATGCACGGCCTCGTCGAAGATGTCATCGTAGGCGCTATGAGCGCCACAAACGCGATCAAGTTTTTCAAACGCGGCGTCCTGCTGATCACGCCCGGTGACCGTGAAGACATCCTCACCGCCGCCGCCGCGAGCGAAGTCCAGAAGATGGCAGGCATCGTTCTCACCGGTGGGATCAAACCGGTCAACGGCCTACTCCGTGCGCTGAAGAACATGAAAATTCCTGTCATGCTCGCCAACGATGATAGCTACGTGGTCGCCTCCAAAGTCCATGATCTCATCGTCAAGACACGCCCCGCTGATGTGGAAAAAATTTCCCTCATCCGCGACATCGTCGCAAAAAACGTCAACGTTAAAAAAATTATCGAATCACTCTGATGCCTTTGTCCTACACGCTTAATCCGTCGTTGGAAAAACTTCCGGTGTATCAGCCGGGCCGCCCCATCGAAGAAGTCGCGCGCGAACTCAACCTGCCCGCCGACTCCATCATCAAGCTCGCATCGAACGAAAACCCGCTCGGCCCCTCGCGCCTCGCGCTCGCCGCGATGAAGAAGGCGCTCACTCACGCCAATCTTTATCCAGACGGCAATGCTTTCTACCTGAAACAAAAACTCGCCGCCAAACTCTGGATCACGCCCGCGCATCTCGCGCTGGGCAATGGCTCGAACGAAATCATCGAGTTCCTCGGTCACGCGCTGCTCTCCGCCGAATCCGAAGTTGTCGTGTCACAATACTGTTTCGCGGTTTATCCCATCGTCACTGCGTTGTTCGGCGCGAAGCTCGTCACCGTTCCCGCCAAGAATTACGGCCACGACCTCGACGCGATGCTCGCGGCTATCACCCCGCGCACGCGACTCGTTTTTGTCGCCAACCCGAACAACCCCACCGGCACCATCGTTTCCCCGGAAGCGTTGAAACATTTCATCGAAGCCGTGCCACCGCATGTCGTGATCGCGCTTGATGAGGCTTACATCGAGTTCCTGGAAAACAAACTCGACCTGGTGGCGGAAGTCGTCAGTGGTTTGCGCCCGAATCTTATCCTGATGCGGACGTTCTCAAAGATTTACGGTCTCGCCGGACTGCGCATCGGTTATGGCATCGGTCATCCCGAGTTGATCGCCGCGTTGGAGAAGGTTCGCCAGCCCTTCAACATCAACGCCATCTCCCAGGCGGGCGCACTCGCGGCGTTGGACGACACCAAGCACGTTGAGAAAACCCAACGCATCACCAAGCGTGGCATCAGGTTTTTCACCCGCGCTTTCAAGCAGATGAAGTTGGAAGTCGTTCCCTCGGCAGCGAACTTTATTCTCGTCCGCGTCGGCGATGGCGCACGCGTTTTCAGCGAGATGCAAAAGCTTGGAGTCATCACACGTCCGATGGGTGGCTACCAACTTGGCGAGTGGATCCGCATCTCCATCGGCACGCCCAAGGAGAACGAGCGTTGCCTTGAAGCCTTGAAGCAGGTGCTGGGTCGGTAAAATAATTATTGAATCGCCGCCGAAACCGCTTACTAATCTCCGCGTCAGAATAACGACTAACGACCGAACGTGAAACCAACCGACCTGCGGGGTATCCTGCAATACATTCCGCGCTTCCGCGAAAAGACCTTCATCCTCGCACTCGACGGCGCCATCGTCACCGATGAAAACTTCGGCAACATCCTGCTCGATGTCGCGGTGCTCCGCTCGCTGAACATCCGCGTGGTGCTGGTTCACGGCGCGGCGGCGCAGATCAAGGCGCTCGCTGAGGAACAAAAGATCGTCACCTCCAACCTCGACGGCGCAGGCGTCACCGATGCTGCCACGCTCAAGCTTTCGCTCACTGCCGCAAACCGGTTGACGCACGAAATTCTTGAAGGATTAAGCGCCAACGATATTCGCGCCGCCAGCACCAATGCCATCATCGCACACCCGATGGGCATCATTCAGGGCGTGGATCATTTGTTCACCGGCAAGGTCGAGCGCGTGGATGTAGAGTTGCTCCAATCCCTCCTCGCGCAGGGCGTCATCCCCGTCATCCCGCCGCTCGGATTCGATGGCGATGGCAAAACATATCGCGTCAATTCCGATGGCGTCGCTCTGGCCGTCGCCGATGCGCTCAAGGCGGTTAAACTCATCTTCATCACCACGGCGGATGGCTTGTATTGTCAGGGTAAACTCATCCGGCAGATGATTGTGGGCGAACTCACCACCTTGCTGGAGAAAAACAAATGCGAGTTCACGTCCGCGACGCTTTCCAAAGCGCAACACGCCGCCGCCGCCTGTCGCGCGGGCGTGCAGCGTGTCCACGTCATCAACGGCAAGGTGGATGAAGGTTTGCTCGCTGAAGTGTTTTCCAACGAAGGCATCGGCACGTTGATTTACGCCAACGAGTATCAGCAGATTCGGCCTGCAAAGAAAAAGGACATCCGCGCCATCCAGTTGCTCACGGACAAAGGCGTGCAATCTGACGAACTCGTCAAGCGCACCCGTGCCGTCATCGAGAAGCAACTCGGCGACTATTACATCTTTGAGATTGATAAGAACCCGGTGGCGTGTGTGGCGTTGCATGTTTATCCCGAACAGAAGAAAGGCGAACTCGCCTGCCTTTACGTCAGCGCCTCGCACGAGAATCAAGGCATCGGCCGGAAGTTGATCCAGTTCGTGGAAAACAAAACGCGCGAACTCGGCCTCAGCGAATTGCTCACGCTTTCGACGCAGGCGTTCACCTACTTCCAATCCAAAGGCGGCTTCAGCGAAGGCACACCCGACGATCTCCCGCCCGCGCGCCGCGAGAAATACGATCAAAGCGGTCGCAACTCCAAGGTGCTGGTGAAGAAGTTGAAGTAGCCCGAATGTCGCAACCGCGAAAACTGCTGTTCGTATGCAGCCGCAATCGCTGGCGCAGCCCAACAGCAGAGAAAATTTTCGACGGCGTTGGTGGAATCCAAGCGCGTTCGGCGGGAACAGAAACCGGCGCACGCATCAAAGTCACCGCCGGACACCTTGGCTGGGCGGACATCGTGTTCGTGATGGAAAAGAAACATCTGCGACGGCTGCAAGAAAAGTTTGCCGACGAGTTGGCGGACAAACGCGTCATCTGTCTGAACATCCCGGATAATTATCAGTTCATGCAGCCGGAGCTGGTCACGCTGTTGCAATCCGCGGTACCGCCCTACCTGGAAGAATGAACGCCAGCCACCTATTGACTGATTGCCTGCGCCGCTGCCAGGAACTCGGCCTCATACCGACGCAATTCGTCTTTGCCGCCAACGTCGCCACCCAGACCGGCACGCTATTTGAACAAATTCAAGGTCAGGCGCATCACTCCGTGTGCGCCGTCGGAATAGAGACAGACGACGAACGGCGCGCACGGAGTGACGCGCCCTACCAACTCACCAAAGAATTTTGCATCTCCACCTCCAAGTTCGGCATCGGCCAGATCAGTGGCTCAAACCGGACGCCGCTCGGTTTGCATCGCATTGCGGAGAAGATCGGCGCTGGTTGCGAGGTCGGAACTGTTTTCAAAGGCCGGAAGGTCATCGGCCACCTGCGCGATGGCCTGCCGATGGAATCCATCACCACGCGCATCCTTTGGCTAGAGGGATTGGAGGAAGGGTTCAATCGCGGTGGCAACGTGGATACACATTCGCGCTACGTTTACATCCACGGCTTTGGCGATCAAGAATCCCTCGGCACGCCAACCTCTCTAGGTTGCATCCATATCGCGGATGAGGATTTGATTCCTCTCTACGATCTGCTGCCAAGCGGGACGCTGGTGTGGATTGCGGCGAGTTGATGGCGATTAACCCACCGCCATGCCGATGAGGAACTCGATGTTGCTGCCGGTCTTCTTGAGTTTGCCGAGCAACAGTTCCATCGCTTCCACGGGAGGCACGCCGGTCAG
>JANPGI010000376.1:0-9034 GCA_031423875.1 Verrucomicrobiota bacterium
GATGTCGCGGATGGACGAATCGCTCAGGCCCTGAATCAAGATTGCTGTGGGCGCACCTTCGCCGGTGATGTTCTCGAACTGCATGTTGCGGAAGATGGGAGGCTTTTTGTTCAAGACTACATTCTTGTCCGAACTGTAATCCATGTTCAGGATCACAACCTCGCGCTGCATGTTCTTCACCTTGAGATTCCGCGCAAAGATATTTTCCACCACGCCGCCGCGATCCGCACGCGACTTGATGCGGATGGCGCGATCCGTCCCCTCGAACTGGCAATCCTCCATGAACACATTCCGCACGTCGCCGGACATCTCGCTGCCAATGACCAGCCCGCCGTGGCCGCGTTTGCTGAAACAGTTTCGCATGATGACATTCTCAGTCGCACGCCCCACACGCCAGCCGTCTTCGTTGTAACCGGACTTGAGCACCACGCAATCGTCGCCCGTGTCGAACGTGCAATTCTCGATGAGCATGTCCACGCACGAATCGGGATCAATGCCGTCGTTGTTCGGGCCATCCGTGATGACCTTCACACCGCGAATCGTTGTGTTGATGCAATAGATTGGATGAATCGTCCAGTTCGGCCCGCTGCCGATGGTGAAGTCTTCGAGCAACACATTCGTGCAACTGACGAAACTCAGAAAGCTCGGACGGATGCAGAACTCCGGTTTGCCGAAGATGCGTTGCTCCAAAGGCACACCTTTCGCGCCCATCTCGAAACCAAGTTTGGTTTCGCTGCTCTTCCAATCCCACCATTTCTTCGCATTGCCATTGAGTTTGCCTTTGCCGGTGACGGCGATGTTCGTGCAATCGCGCGCGTAAATGAGCGGCGAATAATTGTAGAGTTCAACTCCACCCACGCGCACGAGTACGACAGGCAGATAGTCTTCGAGCTTGTCCGAGAAGATGATTTCCGCACCGTCAGCAAGATGAAGATTCACACCACTGCGCAGATGGATCGCGCCGGTGAGATATTTGCCGTCAGGCACGATCACGCTCCCGCCACCAGCCTTGACACATGCAGCGATGGCCACGCGGAAAGCCGTGGTGCAACTCGTCTTGCCATCCGCCACCGCGCCGAACTTCGTCACGTCAAACTCGCGCGCAGGAAATTTCGGCGGGACGATGCGTTTCAATATCACCGGCACGGCAGCCCACGGATTCGCGGGGATCGGCTCGGCTGCACAATGATTCGGAGCACTACAACTCGCGACCAGCAGCGAGACGAGACAGAACCACTCCCGGCAATTGTTTGTGCGTTGTGAAATCATTGAGTGGTTGATGTTAGTGGCGGAGCCCCGCTCCATGTATCGTTGATTTGGGCAAACTACATTTGAAATTGTGCCGAAAACAATTCATTGCTTGAAAACATTTCTTTGCCGCATCACTGTCATCCATACATGCGCAAAAATCGGAAACGAGTGTTGCTCGCGATGGGCTGGTACGATTACCGGCTGCATGTGGGCATCTCTAAATATGCGATGGAGCATAATTGGCATCTTTGCCCGGACACCACCAAGGAGAAAGTCATTCCGTGGGGCTGGGAGGGTGACGGTATTCTTGCCTGGCTCGGACGCGGCGATGATCTGGCGGATTTCGTGACTCACGCGAAGAAGCCCACGGTGGACTTCAGCTATCGTCGCCCACACCTGCATTACCCGCGTGTGCTAGTGGATCATGCAGCAGTCGCGCGTCTGGTGGCGGAACATTTTCTCACACGAGGCCACAAGAACTTTGCGTTTTACAGCGACGTGAACAATTGGGCTTACGAAGAAAACGGACGGGGCTTTCTGACTGCGTTACAGGACACCGGGCACAAGGGCGAATGGATCAAATGGCATCAATCGCCCAACTTCACCGACGGCCACCTGCAATGGAAACAAAAACGCGACTGGCTCGCGGCGGAACTGAAACGCTTGCCCAAGCCGCTCGCACTGTTCGCCGCAACAGACGATCACGCAGTGGAGGCATTGGAGATCTGCGAGAGCCTCGGACTCGCCGTGCCTGATGACGTGAGCATTGTGGGCACGGACAATTCTCAACCCGCGGTGGATGCCATGCACACACCGATCTCCAGCGTGGACACCAATCTGGAGTTGGTGGGCTATCGCGGCGCGGCATTGCTCGACGAATTGATGAGGCGGAAAAAAGTTGCACCGCTGAACGAGCCTTTGCGCATCGCGCCTGCAGGGTTGATCGCGCGGAAGAGCAGCGACCTGCTCGCCATCGCCCATCCCGGCATCGCCCGTGCGTTGCGATTCATGATGGATCATTGCCAGGAATCCATCGGCGTTGATGATCTCGCGAAGGTTTCAGGCATGTCGCGGCGCGGTTTGCATCAGGCGTTCATGACACAACTGGGGCGTCCTCCGGGGTGCGAATTGCAGCGCGCACGCATCGAACGCGCGAAACAGCTCCTCACCGTCAACAAGGAGAAAATGGAAATCGTGGCAGCGCGATGTGGCTATCATAGCGCGAACAGCTTTTGGTTCGCCTTCAAACGCGCCACGAAACTATCTCCAAAAAGTTATCGCGAAAGATTTTCGCGTTAGATCCCGCCTACGCCGAGATTTCAATCTGAATGCAGAACTCCATTTTGAAGACACGCCCCAATCAATCTCTCGCCATGCGTCCCCTCACTTGCTAGTTTCTGCGCCGATGACTTCGTTCGCGCAAAAGTTTATCTCCGACTGGCTCAGTGGACTTGGACGTTTCGGTCTGCTGGTCATGGAATCGCTTGCTTCTCTGTTCACGTTCAAAGTCCGAGGGCGCGATCTGATGTATCAACTTTATTACATCGGCGTGAAATCCCAGACGGTCGTCCTTGTCACCGGCGCATTCACGGGAATGGTTCTCGCAGCGCAGGCTTACTATCAATTCCATCAGGTGAAGATGGACACCGCCACCCTCGCGCTCGTCGGCGTTTCCATGTGCAGCGAACTCGGCCCGGTGCTGACGGCGTTGATGGTGGCGGGACGCGTCGGCGCATCCATCGCGGCGGAAATCGGCACGATGCGCGTGACAGAACAGATTGATGCCCTGCGAACCCTCGCCACACATCCGGTAGATTACCTCGTCGTGCCGCGATTGCTCGCCGCGATCATCGTCATGCCCATCCTCACGGCGGAAGCCGTCACCGTCGGCATCGCGGGTGGCTACACTGTCGCGGTTCATCTGCTCGGCGTTGACCCGACTTACTCGTGGCACAACATGCTTCGCTACACGACGATTCCTGACTTCTCCATTGGCCAGATCAAATCAATCGTCTTCGGCGCGATCATCGCGACCATCGGTTGCTACAAAGGCATGACCTGTCGCGATGGCGCAGAAGGCGTGGGCCATGCCACCACGGAAGCGGTCGTCTATTCCTCGATCACGATCCTCATCTGCAACTTTTTCCTCACGCTGCTGCTGGGGCGGCTCTTTCACATCATATGATCGAAGTCCGCTCAGCACTATGATGAATGATGGTGCATTTGATTGGAAACAGGCTGAGTGATCATTGGGACTGGAACGATGCGCGCCTCCGCGTTGCAGGTGTGCTGGAGCAGCTAGAGACCGGGTTCGGCCACGCGACTTTTCCAGCGGATGACCGGGGAAAATCGGCACAGTCCGTACGTGAATCGAGGCTGGCACTGGTGTACCAATCTCGATTCGGAAACGGCATCCTTGGCAGTTAGTCCTCCGGAGTGTGGCGTCGTCTCAAAAAACCAGACGTTTGTTGCGGCTTATTTTTTCGTTCCGCAAGTTGATTCGCCCGCCGCGACCGCAATTTCAACCGCCTCCTCCGGAGCAATGATATTTGCGTTCACATAAGTGTCCGCAAGTTTGCTGACTGTGGAAACGTATTGGCCGTGATTTTTCCATTTTTTGCCCGGAGATGGTCCTTCACACGGGACTTGTGCCAGAATGGGGCGGACATCATACACACCGACAACGCTCAGGTTGTCGAAGAATGCATCGCCAGGAACGCTGCCGAAGTCGAACCAGTCCTCCAACATCAGCAGAGTTTCGGTCAACCCATTCGCCGTGACCAGTGCGGTGAAATCAATCTCATAGTGATGCCACTGTCCATCCACCGCGAGAGGTGTCGCGACCGGAGGCGGCACGTTCAACGCCTCGATAGGTCCCGCGATCCAGAATTGCTGAGAGACGGCCGTGGGCGCGGAAGCGATCCCGATGAGGCCGCCATTCCCCCCACTTCCCGGAAGTCCCAGAAAATCAAATTTCAACAGATACTGGCGCGGGCGGCTCACGTTCAGAGGCGCGGACGTGAACATGTCGCCCGCGAAGTTCACGCCATTGAACGTCAGCACATGATTGGCGGGGTTCAACGGATCAGCGACAATCTGGCCGTAGTGCGGTGTTCCTGATTTGCCGATCCACTGATCCAGGATGCCGCTTTCAAAATTATCCTGAAAAAGAATGACGTCTGCGTGGGCGGAGTTTGCCAATGCCCCGATCAGTGCCATGAGGCCAAAATATCTTGTCGTGTAATGTTTCATTTGGGAGTCCTTTGCTTGTTTGATTTTTTGCACCGTCGGGCCAGTCAGTCCGAACAGCTTGTGCGCCATTGTCGTACCCGCTTCGAGTTGAATAAAGCTATTACGCGACCAACCAATCCCGACACGCATTCCGCAAACATCCCGACACTCCGCGAGAACTTTGTTCGTGGCCCATTGACCAAGCGACATCCAAATGTTTCCCGGCACAACAATCAATCTCTCGCCACGCCATGTGCGTCTTGTTAAGGTTTTCCCCAGATGACTTCACTGGCTCAAGAGTTTGTATTCAACCGGCGGTGCAGATGTATTTGTGTTGATCTGCACACCCCACACACGCTTTGCCCGACACCATGATCGAAGTACGCGATCTTAAAAAAAGTTTCGGCCCGCAGCCCATCCTTGATGGGGTGACCTTCAAGATCGAGGAAGGCGAATCCCTCGTCATCATCGGACGCAGTGGCGGCGGCAAAAGCGTTTTGCTCAAACACATCATCGGCCTGCTCCAACCTGATTCTGGCGCAGTGACCATAGATGGTGAGGACATCACGCACATGGACGAACGCAACCTGATCCGCGTGCGCAGCAAGTTTGGCATGGTGTTTCAGGGAGCGGCATTGTTCGACTCGATGAACGTGGCGGAGAACGTGGGGTTCGCGTTCCGCCGCGAACGGAAGTTCACGGAGAAAGAGATCGCCATCAAAGTGGCCGAAGCGCTGGACATGGTGGAGTTGCCGGGCGTGGAGAAGAAAAAACCCTCCGAACTTTCCGGCGGCATGAGGAAGCGCGTCGGGCTGGCCCGCGCGATCATTTATCATCCGAGCATCCTGCTCTACGACGAACCCACCACGGGGCTTGATCCCATCGTCTCGGACAGCATTGATAAACTCATCATGCGTGTGACCGACCGGATGAAGGTCACCACCGTCGTCGTCACGCACGACATGCGGAGCGCGCGGCGCGTGGGACATCGCATCGTGATGTTGCACAACAAAAAGATTTACGTCACCGGAACGCCGGAAGATATTTTTGCGTCCGCCGATCCGGTGGTGCAGCAATTCATCAACGGTGTCGCCGATCCCTAGTCCACACAGAAAGCTATGAGCCAAACTCGAATCGAAATCAAAGTCGGCGTCTTCGTCCTCCTCGGACTCTTGATGCTGGGCGGACTCACCCTGCTCTTCAGCCGCAGCACGGCATTCTACAAGAGTTATTACGAACTCCGGCTCATCTCCGCCAACGTCGGCGGCATCAAACCCGGCGCGAAGGTTCTCATGCGCGGTGTGCAAGTCGGCAGCGTTGCCTCCACCAAGCTCAACGAGGGCGGCAAAAACGTGACCATCTTTTTCAAGGTCGAATCCCAATACAAACTTTACAGCGATGCGAAGTTCGAGATCGAGACTTCCGGCTTCCTTGGTGATCAATTCATCGCCATCTACCCGACGAAAGACCTCGGCGAGCTTTTGGTGAATCAATCTGAAGTCTTGGCGCGCGAGCCGTTCAACATGCAGGAAGCCGTGGCCGTGGCCACCGAGATGATCATGAAGATCAGCAACACGACCACGAACCTGAACGCCGCCGTGAGCGATGTGCGGCGCATGGTGCTGACCGAACAAAAACTCAGCAACCTCGGCAACTCGCTGGATCGCATTGACGCCATCACCACTGAAGCACAGGTCATGATGACGCGATTGAGCGCTGATGCACAGGATACGATGACCCGGTTGAACGGCATCGTCTCCAACAACGCCGCCCCCGTCTCCACGGCCGTGAGCAATCTCAACGCATTCACCGCACAACTGCCGTCTCTCGCCGACAACGTCTCTTCTCTCGTGGCCAGCAACGGTGCTGAACTCACCACGGCCATCAAGAACCTCGAGATAGCCTCCGCCACTCTCACGAACCTGATGTTCGATCTGCAAAATGGTCACGGCGTCGCCGGGCGATTGTTGCGCGATGAACAACTGGCCGCCAACCTCAGCGCCATCGCTCACAATCTTTCCGTCACCACCAGCAATCTGAACACGCGCGGACTCTGGGGCATCATGTGGAAACAAAAAGCTCCCCCGCCCGCCAAAGCAAATACCGCCACCAAATGATCGCTTCACTCTGGGCCATCCGCGTCCTCTTTCTCGCGCTCTGCACCATCGCGGGCTTCTCGTTGAGCGAACTGCGCCCGGACTTGATTCCCGGCAGCAACAGTGGACTCGTCGGCATCGCCATCGGTTTCGGTTTCGGCGGGTTGCTTATCGCGCTCGACGAGATGCTCAAAGGTTTTTCGCTCCGCGCCTTTTCCGCCACGACACTCGGTCTGCTGCTCGGCATCGTCGTCGCCAAGTTGATTGACAGCTCCGGACTGTTCGACGGCGTGAGCGACGATACCCGCTGGCTGGTGCGGCTCGGACTATTCCTCGCGTTCAGCTACATCGGCATGGTGCTCGCCATGCGCAGCAACAAGGAGGATTTCTCGCTCATCATCCCCTATGTGCGGTTTGCCCGACGGGATAAGGCAGACACGTTGATCCTGCTCGATACAAGCGCGGTGATTGATGGACGCATCGCGGAATTGATCGCTGCCAGATTCGTCGAGGGCACCATCATCGTCCCGCGTTTCGTGCTCAAGGAACTACAACAACTCGCCGACTCAGCGGATGACATCAAACGTGCGCGAGGCCGGCGGGGTTTGGATATGTTGAACACCATCCAGCAGAATCCAAAGAACGAGGTCACGATCCACGACGGAGATTTCCCGGAAGAAAAGGACGTAGATGCCAAACTAATCCGTCTGGCGCGAAACCTTGGTGCAAAATTATTCACCAACGACCACAACCTCGGCAAAGTCGCCGCGTTGCAAGGCGTCAGTTGCGTGAGCCTCCACGAATTGTCGCGCGTGCTGAAGCCCGTGCTGCTGCCAGGTGAATTGCTCACCCTCAAGATCGTGCGCGAAGGCAAGGACAAGGGACAGGGCGTCGCCTACATGCCGGATGGCACGATGGTGGTCGTGAACAACGGCCTTGCGCACGTCGGTCATCAGATTGAAGTTCAGGTACAGAACGTAGTGCAGACAGGCGCTGGCATGATGGTGTTCGCAGAAGCCCGCGCAAAAATAAACTAACCGGAGATCACCTATGGAAATGATAACACTCTCGAACGAATTGAACGCCACCGAGGCTGACATGAAGTTTTCCCGCTTGGAAGCTGCTGGCTTTCATCCATTCATCAGCCAGGTGGCTTCGGCTATCTGGGGCGGAACTGCCATCGCTTCCGGGGGTATCCTCGTGCAAGTGCCGGAGAACGAAGCCGCAGAAGCCAAAGAGTTCCTCGAAGGCACGGTCACGCTGGACAAGCCGTTGGAATGAAATCGTTCTCCAACATTTTCTGTGAGTGAAAAGAAGTGAATGGACCAACGCCCGCCCTCACCCCGTCCCTCTCCCCCGAGGAGAGGGGGAATTGTTTCCGCTTTTTTGCAGTGCCAGAGTCGCAGCTTTTACCACGCCGATGTTCGCAGAAGTTGGGGCGGCTATTGCGACTCCCTCTCCTGGGGGAGAGGGCCGGGGTGAGGGCGGACAATCTACAAACATTTCTTTTTTGCACCTGCGTTAATTGCTTTTTTGGATGAACTCACCTCACTCCCGCCATCTCTCCGCGCTCAAAAAACTCCTGCCCGGCGAAATCAAACTCAATCCCGCTACTCTCGCGCAATACGCCGGTGACAAATGGTTCGCGTCGCATCTGCCGGATGCCGTCGCCCTGCCCCACTCCACAAAATCCGTCTCGACGATTCTGCGCTTCGCCAACAAGCACGGCATCCCCGTCACGGCGCGCGGCGCGGGACATGGTTACGTCGGCGGCTGCGTGCCGTTGCATGGCGGCATCGTGATTTCGTTGGAGCGGATGAATCGCATCAAGGAAATCAACGCGGGCGATTTCGTTGTCGTCACGCAACCCGGCGTAATCACCGCCACGCTTCAAGCAGAAGTTGAAAAGCAGAACCGTTATTATCCGCCTGATCCGGCGAGTCGTGGCGAAAGCTCAATCGGCGGGAACATCATCACCAACGCCGGCGGGCCACGCTGTTTGAAATACGGCGTCACACGCGATTACGTGCTCGGTCTCGAAGTCGTGCTGGCTGACGGCACCATCGTCCGCCTCGGCAGTCGCACGCACAAAAACAAAACCGGCTTTGATCTGCATCGGTTGTTCGTCGGCTCGGAAGGTTTGCTCGGCATTGTCACCGAAGCCACGCTCAAACTGCTGCCGCTCCCGCCGTATCGGGCGAACCTTGCTATTGGTTTTAGTTCGATGAGATCAGCCGTGCGCACGCTGCACGCGATTCTGGCTGCGGGCTTCCTTCCCGCCGCACTGGAACTGGCGGATTCGTTCACACTCGCCGCCGCCTACAAACGCACCCGGAGCGAACGCCTGCGCGGTTGCAAAGCGCATCTGATCGTGGAAGTGGATGGCCAACGAGACTCCGTTCTCAGCGAGGCAAAGACATTGCAACGCATCGTTCGCGCGCAGAAACCGCTGTTCA
>JANPGI010000377.1:0-7016 GCA_031423875.1 Verrucomicrobiota bacterium
TCGAGAGTGGCACTAACCTCGACCAGACCAACGGTCTTCCCACGAATTGGAGTCGCGGCGGTGGTGCCACGGCGGCGGCCACGAACATCTGTCAGGTGACGACGAATAACTCGGTGAGCGCGAGTCACTCATTGGCCGTGATTGACAACAACAACAACACGATCAGCGGATTTGGCGAGTGGCGCTCGGATGTCAGCCTCATCGGCAATGTCAGTCCCGGTGAACTTTTGGATATCCAGTGGTTTGAAATATACAGCATGACTTTCCCCAGCATGCGCCTGACTGTGCAGTTTTTTAACGCCACCAGCAACAACGTCGGAACAACCGACTTCTCCACTTCCGGTACGACGAATGCCGGTTGGCTGGGCAGCATCGCAGCTTCAACTTTTACGAAACGGAATGCGTCGTTGATCGTGCCGGTCGGCGCGGTGCGGATGCGCTGCCTGCTGGTCTCTGGCGGTTTCCCCGGCATCACTGGAGTCATGGTGATTGATGACCTCTCGGTGGCTCGCGTTCCAGTGCCCGGCAATTTCTGGGTGAACTCCACGTTTGAACTCGGCACAGACCTCGACCAGACCAATGGCACGCCTGCAAACTGGACTCGCGGTGGCGGTGATCCTTCCATTGATCAGTTGACCACGAGCAACTCTGTCAGCGTGACTCATGCGTTGATGGTTGAAGACAATAACCCTGACATTGATCTTGGATACGGCGAGTGGTACTCGGACGTCACGCTCATCGGCAATGCCACCAACGGCCAGGCTTTGAACATCCAGTGGTTTGAGATGTATCAGGTCAGCGTCGGACCTCAACATGAGATGCGGTTGACCGCGCAATTCTTTAATGCCACGAACGATCTCGTCGGCGAAACCCATTTCACCACCAGCGGCACTAGCAGCGCGGGATGGGTTACCAGCATTGCGGATTCAACATTCACAAAGCGGAACGGAAGTCTGATTGTCCCGACTGGTGCGAACAGGCTGAGGTGTCTCTTGGTCTCTGGCGGCTCCGGAGCACCGACGGGAGTAATGGTCATTGATGATTTGACCGTGGCCCTTGATTCAGCAGCGCCGGCAATTCCTCCGACTGTTCTGAGTGGTAACTTTTTTCCGAATCCGACATTTGAAGTGGGGTCGCTGTTAAATAATCCCTCGTCAGCTTCACCAGCAGGTTGGACGCGCGGTGGCAGCGACACCGCGATTGATCAGGTCACCACGAGCAACTCTGTCAGTCCTACTCACGCTCTTTCCCTCGTGGATAATTCTTTCAGCTACGGAGAATGGTATCAGTACCTGACTCTGTCCGGTGTGGCGGAGGGCGACGTGTTGGATGTGCAATGGTACCGGCTTTACAACACATCGAACGGGAACATGCGGTTGACGTTCGGATTCCGCACTGCGGCGGGAGTGAGTTTTGGGCCGGAATACAATTTCGAGTCGGGTGGCCAAAGCCCGGGCTGGTCGGGCAGCGTGGCCTCATCGCCTTTTGAACGGGTCGCGAGCCGCTTCGTTATTCCGGCTACCACAGGGCAACTCTCCGTCAAATTTGCATCAGGCGGCGCCGGGGATGTGACGGGAGTGATGGTGATTGACGATCTGTCCGTGCGAATCAGCAAGCCGGAAATCACCGGCGTCACAACTGATGTTGGCGGCAAGACGATCACTTGGTTGAGCATGCCCAGCAAACTCTACACGGTACAGTTCGCGAGCGCGCTGGCAGTGCCGACAGTTTGGACACCGCTCATCACGGGCATGGCGGGTGATGTTTCTCTCACCAACACGTATTTGGATGCGATCATTCATGCGGGCAACACCGGCTTCTATCGGGTCGTTCAGGAGTAATTCCCGATAGACTGAGGATTCAAACAGCGGAGGCGGAATTGTTCTATGAATAAAACAACGGAGAAGCGAAACGACCGTCACGAACACCGGTCCATCAGCGCGGCATTCACTTTGATCGAGCTGTTGGTTGTCATCGCGATCATTGCAATTTTAGCCGCCATGCTTTTGCCTGCACTCAGCAAGGCGAAAGTCAAAGCCCAGGGCATTCTCTGCTTGGGCAACACCAAGCAACTGATGTTGGGTTGGATTCTCTACGCGGGCGACAACGCCGATCAGGTCGCCAACAACTTCGGAGCCGTAGAAACTGTCGCAGAAGTCACCGGCAACACTTATCGGAACTGGGTCAACAACGTGATGAGCTGGGATACCAACCCGATGAACACCGACACACTGTTGATCAAGAACGGTGTTCTGTCCCGTTACGTTGGTGGCAACCTTGGAGTCTATAAATGTCCGGGAGACAACTTTGTCAGTGCCGCGCAACGCGCCGCAGGAATGTCCGGTCGGACGCGAAGCATGTCCATGAACGCTTTCTTTGGCCCCTACAACAGCAATCCTGCTGGTGCCTGGGCTTCAGGACGAAACGCCTTTCTCACCAACTACCGCCAATGGTTGAAATTGACGTCCGTGGGCAAACCCTCCGATATTTTTGTGATCCTTGATGAGCACGGCGACAGCATCAATGATGGTTACTTCCTGAACAACCCTCTTGGTGCGACCAAGTGGGGTGACGCTCCGGCATCGTATCACGGTGGAGCAGGGGGGATTTCTTTCGCCGATGGCCATTCTGAAATCCACAAGTGGAAAAGCAGCACCTCGAAGTTTGCTGTAACGATGACAACAGCCTACAACCCTCCCACGTTCGATGTTGCGGGGCGCGATGATAATCGTTGGCTCATGGAGCGCACCGCCGTGCTGTACTAAGTGGTGATGCAAAATCAGATTGGTGCTGTATGAAACATCCTGCCTTCCTTCTGCGCATCCTGCCAATCGTTACTTGCTTGGTGACGAGTGGTGCACTGTTCCAATGCGCGGCTGCGGAGGCTTCGCATGTTGCAATCTCTCGCGTTGATGGGATGCCGAATCTGCCTCAGCCGTTCGCGATGCGCGATTGGGCGCAAGTGACTCGTGATTACGTCAGCTTCGTGTTCGACTTCGAACAACGCGGCGAGCATCTGCCGCTCGTCGCCTGGCTCGACAAGAACCGCACGATGGTTTCTTTCCCGTCTTACGTCGGTGGCCCGAAAGATCCCGAGGCCGTCAACTATCTCGCAGCGGTCGTCAGCGGTTCTCTCATCGGTTTGGACATGCGGAATTATCGCGGTCATGACTGGGTGACGTTGGGCACAAACTTCTTCAACGCGACAGAAGGCGTGTATGTGAACCGCCCACATGGCGGCACTGGAGATTCATTCTGGTATGACGTTTTTCCAAATGTTCTCTTCTATCAACTCAACGAGATGTATCGGAGCGATGCGGCCCGCGACGATCAGGCACGCTCGGTGGCGCTGAAGTGGTATGAAGCATGTGTTGCCTTGGGCGGCAAAACTGACCCGCTCGCGGTGCCCAACTTCGATCACACCGGATTGAATCTGAAAACCATGCAGATGGTGGAAATGGGGCGGATCGAACCGGAAGGCGCCGCCGGTATCGCGTGGCTCGAATACATGGCGTGGCTGGAATTCAAAGACCCTCGCTTCCTCACGGCGTCGGACTGGTGCATCCGTTCGCTGGAGGCAAAGCCGGACGCACAAAGTCCGCTCTACGAAGTACTGCTGCCCTACGGCGCGCTGATCGCCGCGCGTATGAACGCCGAACTGGGCAGTCATTACAACGTCGCCAAGTTGGTGAATGCCTGCTTTGAACCGCGCGGCATGCTTCAAGCCCGACCGGGATGGGGAGTCATAACGGATCGCTGGAATGGTCTGGATGCGCACGGCCTCGTCGGAAGCACCACCGACGGCGGAGGCTATGCTTTTGCAATGAACACGTTTCAGTGGGCGGGCGCACTCGTGCCGCTGGCACGCTATGACACGCGATACGCGCGCGACATTGGCAAGTGGATGCTGAACCTGGCAAATGCTGCTCGGCTGTTCTATCCCAACGCTCACGACGCGAAGCATCAATCGAGTTACGACTGGGCCAAAGTGCATGACAGCAAATCGGTGATTGCCTACGAGGGAATTCGCAAGTGGAAGCGCGGTGCGGCAACCGCCCGCGTGGACTACCACACCACGGGCGGAAAAGTTGTGCAGGGAAGTTTCGTGTCCACGCAGTTACGAGCCGAGATACCGTCTGATCGTGAAGTTTTCGAGGAGGCGGCTGGTAATGGAACGCCGTTTGAACATGTCTGGGAGTTCAACGTGCCAAAAGCGCCGGAGCGTTGGCTCGTGGTGGAGGCAGCCCGAATTGATGGCGGGCATGCCGGTAATACATTCCAGTTTTCGTATGCAAACCGTCCGGAGGGGCCGTACAAACCGGCCTTTTCTGTGTCCAGCAATGACCCTGCAACCGTGGTCGAACTACCCGCCGCGCTTCGGAAAAAACTTTACGTCAAGGCCGAGAGCAATGACAAATCGCTTGGTGGGAGCGGGCGGGACAGGCTCGTGGTGGATGCGATGGCGATTTCATATCAGTCCGACATCAGCCCGTTTGCTCAAGGTGACCTAGTGGTCACCTTCATTGATCTTCTCAACGAGGCCACGGTTCCCATTGTACTCTATCGTCCCGCTTCGGCCACGACTGATCTGGGCCTCTACGGCAGTTCCCATGTGGGAATTCTTGGCGGCATCATCAAGCGGACCAATGTTGAAAAAATACTGCAGTTGGACCTTCTGAAAACGGATTACTTCCACGCCAAAGCATATCCCACCTACCTCTACTACAATCCTTACGGATCAGCGAAGTCAGTATCAGTCGAGGTGGGTTCTGCGGCGATGGATATTTACGACGCTGTCAGCGATCAATTTCTCCAGAAGAATGTTCAAGGTCGCGCACGCATCACCATCGCGTCAGATACGGCAAGGATTGTGGTGCTCACTCCGGCTGGAGGGAATTTATTGCGAGAGGGAAGTCGGACTCTCATCGACAACGTCATTGTGCGTTATTCGGATTAGGAGGAACCCAGACTATGCCTGACATCGCGAAACGCTTTCCTGAAAACCCTATCCTGAAGCCGGCGGACATCCGTCCGAGCATTGCAGGAATGAAGGTGGAATGCCTGCTGAATCCCGGCGTCTTCCGATTCAACGGCCAGACATGGCTGCTCTTGCGCGTGGCCGAACGCCCCGAACAGAAGCCCGGCAAGACGTCGTTCCCAATCCTAGATGCAAAGGGAGAGATGCAGATTCTGGAATTCGACAACTCTGACCCGAAGCTCAATCGCGCCGACCCCAGAGTCATCGGCTACGACGGCAAGGATTACCTGACCACGATGTCGCATTTGCGGCTGGTCGCCAGTAGCGATGGAATCAACTTTGCCGAGGATCAGTCTTATCCCGCGCTGTTCGGTCAGGGCGAACTGGAATCCTACGGCATCGAAGATTGTCGCGTGGTGCAAATCGGTGCGACTTATTACCTCACGTTTACAGAAGTATCGGAGCACGGCGTGGGCGTGGGCTTACGCAGCACCACCGACTGGAGAAACATTGTTCAACACGGGATGATTCTCCCGCCGCACAACAAGGACTGCGCGATTTTTGGAGAACAAATCGGCGGCAAATACTACGCCCTGCACCGTCCGAGCAGTCCGACCCTCGGTGGGAATTATATCTGGCTCGCCGAATCGCCGGACCTCGTGCATTGGGGGCAGCACCGTTGTCTCGCGCACAGTCGGCCCGGCCTGTGGGACAGTGCACGGGTCGGAGCCGGGGCCGCTCCAATCCGTACACCGGAAGGCTGGTTGGAAATTTATCACGGCGCCAATGATGATCACCGCTACTGCCTCGGCGCGCTGCTGCTGGACCTTGAATCGCCGTGGAAAGTTCTCGCCCGCTCGCGCGAGCCAATCATGGAGCCGATTGCGGACTACGAGCGCACCGGTTTCTTCGGCAACGTCGTCTTCACCAACGGCCATCTGGTGGACGGCGACACGGTGACCGTTTACTACGGCGCTTCCGACAGCGTCATCTGTGGCGCGCGGCTTTCGATCCAGGAGATTCTGCAAACCCTCCGTTCATCCGCGTTATGAAAAAGTTTTTGCAGGAGTATCGGCACTTCCTCTCGTATCCGCGCGACATGCGGGTTCTTCTGATCACCAACTTGGTTTATGGACTGGTGATGCCAGTGATCGAGATGTTCATCGGCGCCTACGTCATGCGGAAATCGGACGACGTGAAAATGGTCGTCATCTACCAGTTGGCGGTTTACACGGGAATCCCCTTCACCTTTCTCGTCAACGGCTGGCTGCTGCAACTCGTGAGCGTCAAACGCCTTTACTCCGGCGGTATGTTGCTCAGCGGGGTTTCGATGGTGGTCATGATGTCCTTGAACGAGTTGAGCCTGATGGGACTGGTCGTGGCCGGATTGCTGATGGGCATGTCTTTCGGGCTTTATTGGGCCAACCGCGATTATCTGGCTCTGTCCACCACGAGCGATGGCAACCGGAATTATTACTACGGCCTGGAGACTTTCTTCGCGACCAACGTCGGCATTGTGGTGCCGTTCGCGGTGGGCGCCTTCATTGGCTGGTATGGTGGTGAAAATGCTGGCCTGGTTTCCCGCGCGTATCAGGTGGTGACGGCGGTGGTGTTTGTCATAACCATCGCGGCTTCGGTCATTGTGCATCAAGGTCAATTCAAGAATCCGCCCCGGACGCAGTTCCTGTATTTCCGTTTTCACTGGATTTGGAACCGGATGCAACTGCTCGCTGTGCTCAAGGGGCTGGCTCAAGGCTACATTGTCACGGCGCCAGCCATGCTGATTATGACGCATGTTGGCAAGGAAGGCTCGCTGGGCACGATCCTTTCTGTCGGTAGCGTCCTGTCGGCCATCCTGCTCTACATCCTCGGGCGGACCACCAAACCGAAGCACCGAATTTACCTCTTTGCCATCGGCCTCTCGTTGTTTGCCTTGGGCGCACTGGCGAATGGAATCCTCTTCAACAAACTCGGCGTGCTCCTGTTCATGGTGCTTCTGGTCCTGGGACGTCCCCTGGCCGACATCGCTTATTTCACG
>JANPGI010000378.1:0-3699 GCA_031423875.1 Verrucomicrobiota bacterium
TGCGGTTGAGATTGATCTGGCCGAGCCAGAGGCGGCTGCCGATGTCGTTGGTGGATTGCTTTCGGACGCGGTCAAAGGATTGCGCGGCTTGGCGGATCAGGCCGCCTTGCAGGAACACGTAACCTTGGGCGTAGGTGAGGCTGGGATCATCGTAGGGGCCGTTCAATGTCAGCACGGCGTCCCATGAGCGGTATTTGCCGAAGCGGTCTTCGATGGATTGAGTGATCTGGACATCGGCGGTCTCACCAGCGCGGAACTTTTTGTTGAATGCCAGGTTGTCCTGCGCCACGACGTTCTCGCGGTTCAACTGGAACGCGAGTTCAAAGTGTTTGACTGGTGTTTCGTAGTTGCCGGATTTCTGGAGCTCCACCGCCCAATGCACCAGACTGCGCGAGTAAAATCCGCCGATGGCGATGGCGTCGGCGTTCAATTCCGGCTTGAGACCGAGCTTGCGATAGATGTTCTCCGGGAAGGAATATTTGCTGGTTTCTTCAGGAGGTGAAGTGAACGGCAGAAGTTTTTTGAGCAAGTCGTCGGATGTGGCGGCCCAGAATTTTTCGTTGAGCGCGATGGTTTCTGCGGATTGCGGCGGCGCGACGAGGTCGCTGTCGGGTTGAAGGATGAGGCGTTGCGCGAGGCCAGCGGGCTGGGTGATGAAGGATTCAAAATAGTAACCAAAGCTCGGATGCAGATAGGTGATGTCGTTGGTTTTCGCGAGGGACTTCATCATCTCCACGAGTTCAGTGTCTTGGATGGCGGCGTTCTTGTCGGCGTCGGGAGATTTCGGATTGACCCAATTCGGGTAGCGACGTTTAAGGTGATCGTGATAGGGCGGTGCGGGCAACCATTGCGAGCAGAGGAAGATGTAATCTTTGGCGCGGCCTTGTTGCGTGAGCAAATCTTGAAGTGTCCAGAGGCGGCGCGGATCGTCGCTGACGATGATGCCGTTTTTCGGCAAGCCTTCGGCGAGGTCGTCGGCGAATTGTTTTTGAATCTGGCTGTTGCTCAGTCGGATCTGGGGAAGGTTGCGATGGACAAGCATGGAGCTGACACTGACAAGCAGAACGACGATGAAGATCAGTGTGGCGTGTTGGAAGAAACGTTCAAGCGCGCTCGCCTTGGCCGTGCGCGAATCCATGGCCCGTGAGACCAACAACAGATAGCCGCTGTAATAACCGATGCTCAGTGCGCCGAGATAGTAGAGCGGGAGAAATGCGAACATGCCAAAGCCGACCTTGCGCGGGCTGAACGCCGGTTCAAGCATCATCCACGAGCACGCCAGCAATACGACCACGTGCGAGAGATGAAACGCAGCAGTGGTGAGGATGACGCCGACGCGGCTGGGATCGCCGAACGAGGATGCCCACCGGATCGAGAACATGAACACCGGGAGGATGCTCGTCAGTGAGAGGAGCAGGATGGTGGTGCGAGGAAAAAGGAAGAGGAGATATTTTTGCGCCTGGATATTGGATTTCAATATTTCCCAAAAAGTGAATGTGACGCCGTCCTGGGCTGAGGCGATGGCAGGTAACAGGAGATAAAACGAGAGTCCCACCACACCGCACAGAGCCATGCGGGTGAGGAATTTCAGGTCAAAGAAGGCGATCTTGCGTGTCCACACCAGCGCGATGACGAACAGGGGAAAGAATCCGATCATCGCGAGATTGTTCGACATGCCTGCGCCGAAGACGAAGGCGGCGCGATACAGGCGACCCTCCTTTTCGTCGAGGCGGAATTCCAGCAAGCTGCGCAACACGTAGGAGAACAGGAGCAGGTCAAACATCTCAACCGTGCCGTTCGTGCCGTGTTCCCAGAACGTGAGTTGAAGGCCGCAGACAATCACTGCGAACACTGGCGGCAACCACGCCGTCGGGATACTGAGGAGAAAATCAGAGTTGGACGAGCGTTCGCGTTGATCGCGTGTGCGGTCGTGCGGGAGGATGGCCACCGAGCGCGCGAGTTGGACGAGCGAGAGCGTGGCGCAGAGAGCGGAGAAGACATTCAAGGCCAGCGGGATCATCTTTTCTGGCATCCAGCGGATCGGATAGGTGACGAAATAAAAGACGGGCGCGACAATGTCCGGAAACCAGAACCAATCCGCCACGCGCGCTCCGGCGGGAGCTGATGGGAGGCGAACGTAAGAGAGCATCGTCATCCAGTCCGGCAGGAACGAGAGGGAATGATTGAGCGTGCCAAGCAGCAGGACGAGCGCGGCGATGCCCAGCAACCACGGCAGCCAAGTCTGTGTGAAGGAGCTTCTGTTTGTCTTTTCTTTTCCGTTTGTCATGGATGAATCAGTTGAATTGATGCGTTCGCGGTTGGCAAGTTTCGTTTGAGTGACTTTAAGCAACATTGGCCCGCAAATCAGCCACACATTCGACGTGCTGCGTTTGCGGGAACATGTCCAGTGGCGTCACCTTTGCCAATATAAAGACACCGTCCGCGCACAGGATGTTCAAGTCCCGCGCCATCGTGGCCGGATGGCAGGAGACGTAGATGATCTGCGCGGGGCGTTGCTCGCGGAGCAATTGGAGCGTTTGCGGCATACAACCTTTGCGCGGCGGATCAATCAACACGCTCGTGGCGGCTGCGGAGAATTTGTGAACGAGATCGGGCAACGCGTCTTCCACGTTGGCGGAGATGAATTCGCCGTTGTTCGCGTTCTTCGTCGCGGCATTCTTGCGCGCAGCGGCGATGGCCATGCGGTCACATTCAACACCCACGAAGGATTCCACCGCCGTCGCCAGCGCGATGCCGAAGAAGCCGACGCCGCAATACAAGTCCACCAGATGTTTCGTTCCCGCCGCCGTCAAAGCCGTGCGAACGGTTTCCACGAGTCCCGGCAGCAGGAAGAAATTATTCTGGAAGAATGAATCGCGCGGCACTTCCCAATCCTCCGGCGGAATGCGTAGGACGACTTTGATCCCGCCTTTGGGCGGAGGATTTTTTCGGACGTGAGTGATCTGCTGGTTCAACGCGGGTTCGGCGATCTTGCACTCGAAGATGTCTTCCACGAGGCCGCAGTCTGCGCGCACGAAGCCGATGTTCAACCGCTGCTCCGGCTTGTTCCATTGGCTGCGGATCATGATGCGGTTGCGATAACCGTACGGTTGAGGGCAAGGGACGACCGGCGCGACGATGTCTTCCGCGATGCCGCCGATGCGTTGGAAAATATCCGCTACTTGCTTCCGCTTCATCGCGAGCTGGGCGGGGTAGGCGATGTGTTGATACTGGCAACCGCCGCACGCGCCGAAATGCTGGCAGGCGGGAATGGTGCGATCGGCAGACGGTGTGATGACGCGCAGAAGTTTCGCGCGACCGAAAGCTTTCTTCACTTCGACGACTTTGACTTCGACGGTTTCACCGGGGATCACGTAGGGTATGAACAGCACGAAGTCATTCACGCGCGCCACGCCTTCGCCGCCGAAAGCGAGGTCGTTGATGGTCACCGTGAGCGTCTCTCCGAGCGTCACCGCGCTCGGCTGTTGTTCAATCGTCATTTGCGCACAGGCTAGAGAGAACGGTGCGTCAACGAAACGACAAAGATGGGGTGTCGGTAAATCAGGGTGTGATTACAACCGGGTGAGGGTGGAATGGACTGTGAAGATACAGGAACGCCGCCTTCAGGCGGCAGCGCGTGGCTGGTCACTCACACTGCCACCTGAAGGCGGCGTTCCTTGGCCTCACCCGGTTGTAATC
>JANPGI010000379.1:0-5888 GCA_031423875.1 Verrucomicrobiota bacterium
GCGGACCCGACAAATCAAAGAGAGAGCAATGACATCAAAATCACGAGCAGGATGGATGGCTCTTGCCTTGGGGGTGACCGCGCTTTTGAAAACTTCTGCGGTAGCGCAGGAGAAAGTTCTCACGGATGCGAACTCAATCCGGTGTCTGTCCGCTGCGGAAGCCGCTCGTAACCACCCCGTCAAGATCCGTGGGGTCGCGATGTTTTATGATGAAGCGCTGTTCTCGCGATTCGTTCAAGACGATACCGCAGGCATCTATTTCGCCGAGACGACCAACATGCCGCCGTTGAAGGCGGGGCAGTTGGTGGAGATCGAAGGCGTGACCGGTGCTGGTGAATACGTTTCAGTGATTTTACCGAATTCCGTCAAAGTGATCGGTGAAGGAAAACTTCCCAAAAAAACGGCTATGGCTCTTGAACAATTGGTCAGCGGACAACAAGACAGTCAATGGGTGGAATTCAGCGGACTGGTTCGCGCTGTCCGTTTTGAAAAAGAGTCGGGCTATCATCAGATTGATTTTGTGAAAGGCGGCGAACGATTCACAGCCTACTCAAAACATTTACCGACAGGTGACGCGCAGGAATTGGTGGATGGCACGGTGAAGGTTCGTGGGGTTTGCTCCACCATGTTCAACCATCAACGACAGATTCTCGGCATCCGTGTTCTCGTTCCTACTGCGGAATGTCTCACGGTCGAAAAACCTTCGTGGCCAAATCCATTCGGGATGACGGCCAACAAGATAGGCAGTCTATTGCAGTTCACGCCAGGAGGAAGTTTTGATTCGCGAGTCAAAGTGTACGGCACCGTCATTCACAGCAAGCCCGGCATCGCTATTTTTTTGCAGGACGAAAAATCCGGACTCTTTTGTCAGACATCGCAAAGAGACAACCTTCAGCCCGGCGATAAAGTCGAGGTGCTTGGTTTTCCTGCCAAGGGCGAATACACACCGATGTTGGAGGATGCTGTGTTCCGCAAAATCGGGACCGGAGACGAACCCCAAGCCGAGCTGGTTGACATCAACAAGATTTTGACCGGCGTTCACGACAGCCGGTTGGTCAAACTGCCCGCGAAAGTTTTGGAACGCATCCAACGCGGTGTGAATCAGTTCCTGCTTCTGCAAAGCGGTGATTTTACTTTTCAAGCTTTCTTGCCTCAACAACTCAACAACCAGGAATTAGCGTCAGTGCAAAACGGGGCGGACGTCATGGTCACTGGCGTTTGCGTCATCGAACGAGGAAACAACTGGCAGGCCGGAGCGAAGTGGCGCGCGGCTTCATTTCACCTCCTGCTGCGCTCGGCAAGGGACGTGTCGGTGGTCAATTCACCCGTCGCTGTGTCTGCGCCAGACGGCGTTTTGGTTGCTGCTCCATTTGGATTTGCGACGCTGGCGGCTTTGTTCTGGGTGGTAGTGCTGAAACGGAAGATTCGCAAGATCAGTAAACAATGAATGTCGTCAGCAGCAACAAATGAAATCGAGCAACGAACAATTTGAAACCGGAAGAATTTCAAATCCAACAATTATGAAAGTTAAGAACCAATCCAAGTCGTCAGCCTTCACGTTAATTGAACTGTTGGTGGTCATCGCCATCATAGCAATCTTGGCCGCCATGCTCTTGCCAGCGCTTTCCAAAGCCAAAGACAAGGCAAAAAACATCACATGCGTGAACAACAACAAACAGATTGCTTTGGCCATGATGATGTACGTCGGAGACAACAATGATTTCCTGCCCATTTTGAATGATGGGCGTTTCGGGGCTTACGGCACGAATTGGTGGTTCACGGTGATCAGTGAAGGCAACTACATCACAAAAATAGGTACTTCAAACAACGTATGGCGCTGTTCGGCTGTTAAAGATACAGACATCGCTTCGGACGTTGTTGCCTACTTCAAAGGCAACCCGTGCGAGGGTTACGGACCTTTGGAAGACCAAGCGAATTCAGCGAACGGGGTTGTCCGTTACGCGCTCACATCAACGGGATATCAAGGACCGCGCAAGTTGAATTCAATCAAGCGAACCAGCCAGATTTGGCTGATTGGCGATGTCGGAGTTCCAGGTGTCGTAAGAAACGGTCTGGCGATTACACTTCCTGTCTCCACCACAAGACCCACGAGTTATTTCACGGAAATCGCGACTTTCAAACCCAAGCCAACCACAGGATGGAACACTCTGAATCCAAGCAAACAAGCCGCTGCTCGGCATGGCGGCCGTGCCGTATTCGCGGCGTGCGATGGTCATGTGGAGGCATGGACTTGGAAGGATTTGTTTGAAAACAGAGACGATGTTTTCGCGGTGAACTCGTTCTGAGCGGCTGCGCGGTAAAACCATCAAATATCCAAGAAGGAAAACGGTTTGATCCTGTCTGCGAGGATTAAGTCCACCGAACATGAATCACAGCAAGCAATACATCATTCTGGTCGCTCTGACGGTCGCCATCGGCGGCTTTTTGTTGGGGTTCGACGCGACGGTCATTTCGGGGACAGTGCCGTTCATCAAAAAGTATTTTGATCTGACCGGCACTAGCGGCGACCTCAAACTCGGCTGGGCTGTGAGTTGTCTTGGGTGGGGTGCATTGGGCGGAAACGCTCTGGCCGGTTTTTTCAGTGATCGTTACGGACGCAAGAAAGTCCTGATCTTCACCGCAGTTCTGTTCGCTGTTTCGGCACTGCTCTCGGCATTGGCGACGAATTTCAGCATGTTCGTCATCTCTCGCATCGTCGCCGGCGTGGCGGTGGGAGGCGCGATTCTTGTCGCGCCTGTTTACATCGCTGAAATCTCGCCGTCCAAGCAACGCGGCAGCTTGGTTTCGTTCAATCAACTGATGATCGTGATCGGCATCTCGGCGTCGTTCTTTTCAAACTACTTCCTGCTGGATACGGGCGATAACAATTGGCGTTGGATGCTTGGCGTCGAAGCCATTCCCGCCGTGCTTTATTTTTTCCTGATGTTTGCAGTGCCGGAAAGCCCGCGCTGGTTGTACGGGAAAGGCCAACATGAACGCGCACGCGAAATCCTCATCAAAGCCTGCGGCTCCGAGCAGGCGGAGGAAGAATTGAAGAATATCCGCCAGAGTTTTGAGGAGAAACAATCTGGAGTCGGTTTGGGCGGACTGTTCGGTCGCCGGATGCGCTTCATCATGTTCATCGCGATCGCGATCGCATTCTTTCAACAGATCACCGGCATCAACGCGATCTTTTATTATCTGCCGACTATTTTTGTTCAAGCTGGAGGCGGCGTGAACGCGGCCTTCAAACAAGCCGTGCTCGTCGGGCTTGTGAATCTCGTAATGACGCTCGTTGCCATCCGGTGGGTGGATCGGCTCGGTCGCAAGCCGCTTCTTGTGATCGGCTCTGCGGGCATGGCGATTTCACTGCTGACGTGTGCTTGGGCTTTTCATGATTCCAATTATCAAGTCACGGAAAAATCCTACGCCATTCTCGAAACCGCCAAAGTTCCCGCCGATATCATCGCTGAACTGAAGATGTCCGAGAAAAAGGTTTTCACCACGGACAAGGAATTCTCGGCAGCTTTGGTGGCGCAATTCGGCGAGGAGCGCATCAAGCCTCATCAAGAACCACTAGTGACAGCGGGGCTGAACATTCGCGCCTCCTTGGTTCTGTATGCGATCATCGGGTTTGTTGCGTCGTTCGCGATTTCGCTCGGGCCTGTGATGTGGGTGCTGCTTTCTGAGATTTTCCCGAATCAATACCGCGGTGCGGCGATTTCGCTCGTGGGCTTTTGGAACTCCGTCATCAGTGCGACCGTCACGATGATTTTTCCGTGGGAGCTTTCTACGCTCGGTACTGCGGGAACATTCCTAGGCTACGGCGTGATGGCGGCAGCGGCGCTTGTGTTCGTTCTGATCTGGATACCTGAAACCAAAGGAAAGACTCTCGAGGAACTCGAGGGGATTCTTGTCCGCAAATGATTTTCATCGTATGACAACCACTTTCGTAATCCGCCGCATTGTCCCCGTTTTGTTGGGATGCGTCGCTCTACTACAACTCACGGCCTGCGCGAAGGCAGAGCTTGCAGCGGATGCAAAAATAATTCCTCTAAAGCCCGCAAAAGTTGAGATCCGGCATTCTTCCGGCAAGTATCAGATGTTCGTGAACAACGAACCGTTTTATGTGAAAGGCGCCGGATTGGAATACGGGAGTCAGGAAAAACTTGCGACGCATGGCGGCAACGCATTTCGCACGTGGCGCACTGAGAACGGAGTCGAGAGCGGTCACCAAGTTCTGGATCGTGCGCTGACCAACAAACTTTATGTCGCCATGGGACTTGAGGTGGCGCGTGAGCGACATGGTTTTGACTACAACGACCCTGTGGCTGTCGCAAAACAACTCGAGGCCATCAGATATGAAGTCCTGAAATACAAAAATCATCCTGCGTTGTTGGCGTGGATCATCGGGAACGAACTCAATCTACATTCCACGAATCCGAAGGTCTGGGACGCTGTGAATGAGATTTCAAAGATGATCCACCAGATTGATCCGAATCATCCGACGATGACTGCTCTTGCGGGCATCGGTTCGGAGTTAATTGTCGAGATCAAGAAGCGTGCGCCGGACCTCGACCTGATCGGCATCCAGTCCTACGCTGACATCGTGAATCTTCCGCAAAACCTTAAAGCTTCCGGCTGGAATCGCGCCTACCTCGTCACTGAATGGGGCGCAACAGGTCATTGGGAAGTAGGCAAAACCGCTTGGGGCGCACCGATTGAAAACGACAGCACGACCAAAGCGGATTTTTATCTCAAACGATTTGAAACCGCCATCCGGTCTGACACGACACAATGTCTTGGTTCGTTCGTATTTCTTTGGGGACAAAAGCAGGAGCGGACTCCCACGTGGTACGGCATGTTTTTGGAAACCGGCGAGGAAACCGCAACGGTTGATACGATGCACTTCTTGTGGAACAACCGGTGGCCTCAAAATCGCAGCCCACGCCTTGAGGGCGGTTGGTTGGACGGAAAAAACTCGCACCAAAACATCCGCCTCACGCCCGGGCAGAGTTACGGTCTGAAAATAGCGGCGACTGACGTGGACGGCGACTCACTGACGTATTTGTGGGAAATCTTCGAAGAAAGCCGCGATCTCAAAGACGGTGGCGACGCTGAATCAAAACCGCACAGTCTGCCGGGTCTCATCGTATCTCCGAACAAATCGGAAACCACAATTGTCGCGCCTGCGAAATCGGGAGCCTACCGGTTGTTCGGTTACGTGCTGGACAGCAAAGGTGGCGCGGCGCACTTGAACATCCCGTTTCACGTCGAGGCCGCATCTCAAGTCGCGGCAAAAAAAGCGGAAAAATAGAAGTCCGCAAAGTCATTTTACCAACCGCCGCCGTTACAAGGCGTGCTCTTTCGATTCAATTGCTGTGAAAGCGAAACTGTATCTCGGCAACAATCCCATCCAAAGCTCCGAACGCTCTCCGGCGGGGCAGTTGATCGAACTCGACGGCGAAATGTATTATCAGATCGCTGACTTTAATCGGATGCGCTCGTTCTTCATGAGCATCGTCAGCAGCAGCGATCTTTGGATGTTCATTTCCAGCACCGGCGCGCTGACTGCGGGACGGCGCAATCCAGACCTCGCTTTATTTCCCTACTGCACAGACGACAAGATCCACGATTCAGCGGAGATCACCGGGAGCAAAACGATATTGATCGCGAGCCGTCACGGACGCGCTCAGTTGTGGGAGCCGTTTTCAAACCGTCATCGTGGCATTCACAAAGTCCGGCGCAATCTCTACAAAAATCTGGTCGGCAACAAAATCATTTTTGAAGAGATCAACGAAGACCTCGCGCTTGCGTTTCGTTATGGATGGTTCAACAGCGAAAGATTCGGGTTCGTGCGCAAAGCGTGGCTCACAAATCTGAACACG
>JANPGI010000380.1:0-2969 GCA_031423875.1 Verrucomicrobiota bacterium
CAGGTACAGCCGCCGCCACGGCGTCAAGGTCAGGTTCACGCCGACAGTGTTTGCGTCGTAGTCGCGCGAATCCATGCGCCCGCCGGGTGTGTGTGCTGACGCATCGGTCACGGTTTCATAGTCGGTGGCGCTGATCTTGTAAGTGAGCGTGGTTCGCAGCCAACTCGTAGGGCGGAGGGCAAGTTTGGCTTCCACCTCATCGGTTTCCCGGTACAGCGAACGGATGAACGCGGGATAACCCTCTTGCGCGAAGACGCGTTGAATGTGGTCGTAATCGGTTTCCTTTTGGTAATGGCGGTAGTGGGTGTTGAACGTCATCCAGCGCCAAGGCGAAGTGCTGAACCCTGTGCGAAAATCCCGCAAGTCGCCCGTGACATCCGTGCGCCGCAGAAATCCGAGCGAGCCGCCTGTTTCGCCGCCGACTTGTTGCTGAGATTCTCCCGTGCTTTCCTGCTGCAAGCGGGCCTCGGCAAAAAGAATCGTGAAGGGAATTTTAGTGTAACGCACCGCCACTTTTTCCTCCACCAGCCCTCGATCCAGATTCTGGTCAAACGTGGCGTCGTAAGTCGGATTGATCGGAGTGCCGGGAGGGATTCCACCGTCGAAATTTGCGCTGCCAAATCCTTTTTGCTGCGTCCACTCGCTCGATACCCCGCCTGAAAAGGTGAGTCCATCGAACGGCCCCATTTGCCCGGTGAGATTTAGGACGTGCGACTCCTGTTCCAGCGTGATCTCGTGCGTCAACCAGCGATACCAGATGGACGCATCATCGGGGTTGAGTTGGGATGTCGCATCAGAGTCGAGTTTGCTGTAAAGATAACCAAACGAACCGGAGAGCCAGTCATTGAAATGTCGCTCCAAGCGAATCGAGTTTGCGCCTTCAAAGTGTTGGTACTTTTCCCGTGCTACATCCAACTGGGTCGGGCCGGGATTGCCAATCGTGTAGGAAATCACATTCCGCCGTTCCGTGTTCAATTCCGCGAACTCACCCCGGAAGCGGTCTTCAATGCGCACGCCCGCAATTTCGTGGTCGAGGTCGAACTTGATGATATGGACGCGCTCGTCAATCGTCTTGGCCGAAGGATAAATGCCTCTGGGATCGCCAGCCTGATCCACCGCGCCCCATTGCAGCGTGGATTTTTCGCCGTCACGATATTGATATTCATAGCCCAATACCATCCGTGGCCAGTCCGGCAACGTCAGACCGAACTCCGCCCAAGCCCGACCCACGTCGAGATGCAAATCACGCCCCAAAGAAAAAGAAGATGGCGCGAAGTCCCGGAAGTAGCCGCCCGTATCGTCGTAGTATTTCCGATAATGTTCCCATCCAAATCGCGTGAAACCGACCTCGTTTTTTTCCAACGTGAGCACAGCCCGGTAATCATCCACCAAGGCGCGGCCTTCGAGCGTAAGTTTGGTTTCTGGCCCAACTTTTTCGGTCAAAAGAAAATTCTCCGCGCCACCGTTCCAGCCATCTTTCATCCCGTAGTGCTCCCGAAACTTGTTTGCATCGCCGCTCACCTTCGTCCAACCAAGCGTCGGTGAAAGCGTGAGGCTCAATGATGGTTCCGGCGCGTTGGTTTCCCAAGCTGCGCCCTGATCAATCCAAGCGCGAAGCAACCCGATCTGTTCCAAGGTCAACGGCTCGCCTTTGTCTGGCGGCGGCATTTCCATGTCCTCGACAAGATTTGCCACGTAATGAACCAGCGGGCTGTTGGTGCTGTCGCCGGGGATTATGTCCACACCATTGTTGCCACCCTTGAGCGCAGATTCACGACTGACGAGACGGAATCTGCCCTTGGGCTTTTCCGCCCCGTGACATTTCAGGCACGACTGTAGGAAGATCGGTTTGATGTCGCGCGTGAAATCAACCTGCACACCAGCAGGCAAAGGCAGTTTCGTTACATCAATCGGCTCGGCAAACATGACCTGTGCCGCCGCGCCGAAGAAAACCAAACCAGCCATCGCCGTCCGGCAAAATCTCAGTTGGATTGTTTTTGCGGTTGCCATCTGGTCAATATCGCAGACGGTGATCAATGTCCGAGCCATGCACTGCCGTGTGACACCCAGCAGTGGAGCAAGTGCCCATGCGCAGCTTGGTGGTATGGTCTTCCAATCCGATAAATATTTTCCCCGCGTCAGCACCCGAACCTGGTGCTTGTGCGTGGCATTTGAGACAGAGATTGGCGTCGCGCTCGACCAGCATCTTCGCGTTCATGGAGCCGTGCGGTTGATGGCAGACCATGCAGCCTTCGCGCATGGCTTGATGCTCAAAAATATGCGGGCGCGCCTGCTCGCGGTGACATTGTGCACAGGATTCATTCAACCGCGCCATCGCCAACCCACCCGCTGGCTTCATGATGTCCAAGCCGTGCGGATCATGGCATTGGACGCAATTCATCTTGCCTTCGATGACCGGGTGATGCTGCGGCAGGTTGAATTCCGCGTGCGTTTCCAGATGGCAGGAGAAACAAGCTGCCGGGTCTTTGCCGGGATTGATGATGAACTTATCGCGCCCGCCACCCGTTTGGACATGCAGGCTGCCCGGCCCGTGACAGGATTCGCACCCGGACTGCCCGGGCATTTTCGCACCTTCAAAATGAATCCGCGCGTGCGGACTGGCCGCGAAGGTACGGACGTAATTCGTGTGGCACAAATAGCAGGCTTGATTACCAACGAACGAAGCACCCTCAATCCTCGGCGGAGATACGACCGTGCGCCCGATCGTCGAACAGGAACTAAGCACGATGCCAATTAAGGCGGCAACTCCGGCCAAAATAATACAGGCAGATTGCGCTGGTTTCACAAGTGTTGATTCAATACAGCAAACAAAACGTCAAAGGCAATGGCGAAACTGTTAACAAATTTCCCGTGTCGCATCACCGATCCACTTCTCCCAACACGATATCCACGCTGCCCAGAACAACCACCACATCGGCAATCGTCTGTCCCAGGCACATGTCTTCCAG
>JANPGI010000381.1:0-2381 GCA_031423875.1 Verrucomicrobiota bacterium
TGCTCGAGCTCACGGGTGATCCGGCCATAATCGCCGTCCGGCGGATGCGCGCGCAGCTTCTCCCACGACTCCGGCGACAACGGTGCGATGCGATAAATGTTATCAACCATCGGCTCGGCGCTGTGCGAACGGCGGGCGCGATCCAGCCAGCGTGCGTCGAGTGGTTCGTCAAGTAATTCAAGCGTGTTGGCAGCAATCGTCGTTTCCTCTTTCTTGCCAGTAGCATGACCGACACCGACAAAAAATCCCGCGAGCAACAGCGTCACGCGCATGATCGTGCTTCGCGAGTACGTGGGCAGCGCGCAGGGACGTTGCGGATCGAGTAGTTGAAACAATCGTGTGAACAAAGGCAGTGACCACATCGCAGGATTCTTGGCGGGCGAATAGGCGTCGAACAAAATGGCGTGAGGTGGAGGGCCGAACTCCGATTCGTCGTGTGTTGGAACGCCGGCTTCAGGCGGCAGCGATTTGCCAAGCGACGCTTCTGCCGCCCGAAGGCGGCGTTCCAATTCGCCAGCAAGCAACGTCGGGAAATCTCCCAGATGCAATCGCCAGTTCACCTCTCTCGCACCGTCGGTGAACAGGATGGCGTGTTGTTTGAGAATTGCTTCGGTTTGCGTTTCGTAACCGCCGAAGTAGCCGAGCGCGGCGGCGTTCTGAAAAGCAAACGTCAGCGGCTCAATCGTGTTATCAAAACTCACAAGCCGGATCGGACATGGAAACTCCCGCGTAGCGCGCAAGACGGTGAGCGCGTTGGCGGCGGCGCCCAAGCCGACATCCCAAATTACAAACTCTCCGACGTGATTTTTTAGACGTTCGCGAAGCCGAAGTTGATTGACGTAAAGTGCCTCTGCTTCAGCAACGGGCCCGATGACAGGGTGAAATGTCTCGCCGTGCGCGAGTGAGTGAATGCTGTGATCACCACTGGCGAGGCGGACGAGTTTGTAATTGGAGGCGGGAGTGGTCAACGGCCAGCAAGTTTGAGATCAATGACTTTGACTTCCTTGACTGTCTGGTCAGACCAGAACCAGAGAGCATGGTTGCCTATAACTACAACTTGAACAGGCCGTCCGAGGGGATCCGTTTCAACGTAGTCACCGATGCGAAATGGGTTTTGAGCAAGCTCGTCGAACAGCCAGGTAATTTCCCGCTTTTCGAGCCCCGAACACTTGCGAAGCAAAGTAATAACATCGGTCGCTACGAATACGCGATAGGCTGGCGTCATTTTCCCTCGCCGGACGCGAGTTCTTTTTTCCAATCTTCAAGGCTTACCCAGTTCGCTGGGTTCTTGTCATCAATGCGACGTCCCATTTCCTTGCGCCACTCTTCATCATGTTGAAGACGCAGGTGGAGAAGATATGCCGCCAGTTCATTCTGTCTCTTTTGCGGCAGACCTGCCAGTTCACGCATCAATTCGGCCATGCTCATGGTGCTAAAGTGTCATCTGGTTATGATTATTACAAGCCCAGCGGCTCGAACAACCCGCCGACTTTTCGGAGTGTTGTCACACGCAGTTATTCCGTCAACTCACAACTGACCAATAGCCTTGTCGAGCGCGGCGAACAGTTGGTTCATCGTGGCTTCAGTTTCGTCGCCCATGTTCGAGAGACGGAACGTCGTGCCTTTGATTTTTCCGTAGCCGCCATCAATTAGGAAGCCCTGCTCTTTCACGAGCTTCTGAACTTTGGCGATGTCCACGGTGCGACCGCCGGGTTTCGCGCCGTTGTTGACGCAGGTGAGTGTGATGGACTCAAAACCCTTTTCCGGGAATAGCGTGAAGCCGTGTTTCGCCGCCCAATCGCGCGTCATCTGGTTTGTCTTCTTGTGGCGGGCGTAACGGTTCTCCAAACCTTCAGCGAAGAATTCGTCCAGCTTGGCGCTCAACGCATACGTGTGCGAAATGCTCGGCGTGCTGGGCGTCATGTTGTCTTTTGCATTCTTCTCGAACTCCACGAAGTCAAAGTAGTAACCGCGATCCTTGATCGTCGCAGCCTTGGCGAGCGCAGCGGGCGAGCAGACGAACACAGCGAAGCCCGGAGGCATGGCCCAAGCCTTTTGCGTTCCGGCGAGCAACACATCAATACCGAGCTCATCAAACTTGATCGGCAGCGCAGTCATGGAACTCACCGAGTCCACGATGAACATCACGTCAGGATATTTTTTCTTCAGCGCGGCAATCTCCGCGAGCGGCGACATGACGCCGGTGGACGTTTCGTTGTGGATGAGCGTGAGCGCGTCGAATTCGCCGGTGGCGAGCTTTGCATCAATGGCCTCGGTCCGGATGGGCGAACCCCACTCGGCCTGCAAACCTTCGGCCTGTTTGCCGCAACGCTTCGAGACGTCGAGCCACTTGTCGGAGAACGCGCCGCACATGCAGTTCA
>JANPGI010000382.1:0-2108 GCA_031423875.1 Verrucomicrobiota bacterium
CCCGGCAAACCAAGAATGGCGAGTGCCGCAGCACGATTTTCCACGGGAGATAGTTTCACCGCCACTCGCGGCTCGTCGTGGTTTTCAAGAAAGTGGATGCTGCGAGTCACGTAATCCTCCGGCGCGGACAAAAGTTTGCGCTGCGCCTCGGCGTGATGGCGTTCGATGAGGTCGTCGTAAAGCGCCTTGTCGTACGTGAAGTCAAAGCCGAGCGATTGCAAACGCCCTTCGAGTCCCCAATAAACTTCCGCCATGAAAATGAATCCGGGCTGTGCGCGCTTCACTTCTTTAATCGCGTCCGGCCAAAACTCGTGCGCGAGATTCGGCCCGTCCGTCGGCAGATGCGCCCACGTCTTGGCGAACACTTCATTGAGCAACAGCATCGCCATGTCGCAACGCACGCCATCGCACTTCGCCGCGATGGAAAGCAGCAGCTTCCGCATCGCACTACGCGTTTCGCTGCGGCGATAATCCAGTTGCGCCACATCCGTCCACGGCGCGAAGTAAGGGTCTTTGCCATTTGCGACCCAACGCGTGCCCGTTGGTGTCTTCACCTCGAATGTTCCGTCAGCTTGCTTCGGACTTTGCACGAACAACTCCGGTTGTGCGCTCACCCACGGATGATCTACGCCCACATGGTTCGGCACGAAATCGAGAATGAGTTTGATCCCGAGTGCGTTCAGCTTGGCGCGAAAAGTTTTCAAGCCTTCGTCACCTCCCAAAATTTTCGGCACAGAATAATCCGCGATGGAATACGGCGAGCCTGCCACGTCCGCATCTTTCCAACCCGGCAGCACAGCATCGTACTCGCGCCGCAAATCAGGATGGTTCAGTGCGATCTCACGCGAGCGTGCGCCGGTTGTCCACACGCCCATGAGCCAGATGTGGGTGAACCCGGATTTTTGCCAGAACGCAAACTCCTGCTCCGGCACAGTGGCGAGTGTGATGTCGCGTTTGTGGCGCGCGGACAAATCCCGCAACCAACAACGCGTGTTGATCTGGTAAAGCAATGGATGACTCATACGAAACTGTATCGGACGTTATCAGGGGAGGTTTGAGACGCAACGGCAAAGGAAAGAGGGACACTACGTGGACTAAGCGATGGTGGTTGTCGTCACCTCTGGCTCAACCCACTTGTTGTGCTCTTTGATGAGATCAACGAGCCGTTCCACAGCGTCGGCTTCGGGGATGTTGAACTTGATCGGCGTCTTGCCGACGTAGAGATTGATCTTGCCGGGCGCGCCGCCCACGTAACCGAAGTCTGCATCCGCCATTTCGCCCGGGCCGTTCACGATGCAACCCATGATGGCGATCTTCACACCTTTGAGATGTTCCGTGCGCGTCTTGATGCGCGCGGTCACGGTCTGAAGATTGAACAGCGTGCGACCGCAACTAGGGCACGCGACGTAGTCCGTCTTGAAGCTGCGACATCCCGCCGCCTGCAAAATGTTATAGGCCAGTCGCAATGATTGTCCCGCGCCGGATTCGTTACGAACAAGGATCGCATCGCCAATTCCATCTGCCAGCAATGAGCCGATGACGACTGACGCACGAAGTAAGGCGATCTTGGGTTCAAGCGGCACAAAATTCCCCTCACCCGGCCTATCGGCCACCCTCTCCCCATCCGATGGGGAGTGGGACGGGGTGAGGGGACGCACTTCAATTCCGAAGCTGAGACAATCCTTGAGCAAAATCGGATTGTTGCGACCCAGCCGTTTCAATTTCGCAGCCAACAAACGAAACGCAGTGATCGTTGGCAGATTCACGCCATCCTTCACGGTGACGAGTTGCGTGTCGCAATTGATCTCGAAGTCCTGCGTCGGATCAATCTCTGCGACGTTCAGGTCTTCATAAACCGCTTCCGGCTTCACGTCGTCCTTGGGACGAATCTTCGGCGCAACCTTGTCCCACGTCGGACGCGTGACCACCACGCGGATAAGTTGTTCACCACCGCACTTCACCTGTTCATTCAACTCAATCTCTGGCGTAACACGCCGCTCGAAATGGAACGGGTCGAACGGAAACGTAGCAGCCGACGTGAGTCGGCTCTGACTATTTCCCGATTCTGAAATGAGCCGACTCACGTCGGCTGCTACGGTTAGAGAGGG
>JANPGI010000383.1:0-2993 GCA_031423875.1 Verrucomicrobiota bacterium
GGCAACGGCGGGTATAGATTCGATCCAGTGAATGGCGTCGCAGCGGTGGGCAATGCCTTCGCAGATGCCCACGGGTTTTATCGCTATCAACTGAACGGCGCGCTGGTTGCCGGTGCCCCGCCGGATTTGACTTACTCTCCGCAAGCGTTCGGCATCACCTATGGCGGAGCGGCAGCGGCACTTTTCCAGCGCGATCAAGTGGATGGTTACTCCGACGGCTTTTTGCAGATATCGAACAATTATGCGCCGGAATTTCTGGCGGCAAATGTGGATGACACACGGGTGCCGTGGGCTGGAGCGAATCGTCAGTTCCAGTTTTTTACGACGCAGGAATTTTTTAATCCGAACAAGGTCAACCGCAACCTCGCTGGTGCGGGCCTGAAATTCACCGACCGCCTCTTTGCAGCCAGCACGAATGTTTCCACCTACGATCAAACCACGTTCTACCGGATGCTCGCGCAACTCGGCACGGACTCGGCCACGGAAGACGAAGACAAGCTGAACCTCAACTACGTCAACGTCGGCGGGTTGAAGGCGACAAACTTTGTGTCGTGGACAGACCCAGACCTTGGTTCGGGCAATCCCGCGCGTGGCATTCCGAAATATAATGTTCCCGGCTCAGTTCTGTTCTTCACGAACGCGGTTGATCGGATGTTGAAGGCTTACACGGCCAAATGGCAGGCAGAAGATCCAAATTTGTTCTCGTTCATGTATGGGACAAACGCAGCGTTCGGGGTGGATAATATTCCTGTTTGGGTCAGCAACCGATTTGTTTATACGCCAAGCGTTCATCGCGTTTTACAACTTGCGGCGAACATTTACGACTCAGCGACCAATCGCTTGTACGACTCAGGCACTAATTCAGCGTTGCCGACAGTTTTCCGACCTCTGTTCAGAGCAGATAATGTTACTTCAAACCTCTACATCACGGGATTTATCGAGGTGACGAATGCTTCCAGTGTATTGAGCGCGAGGTTGCGCGATCCTATTTCATCACCCGACATTTTGACTGACGACATCGTGTTTGGTGTTCCACTCGTTATTGGTGCAAAGAAAAATTTCCCTAACTTCAATGAGTTCTCGATGCAAAGCGTGTTCGACATCACGCGAAAACTTCAGGTCACACGAACAGACCTGACCGATGCGGGACGGCCCAACGGCACGAACATGATGTATGTGATTGGCGTTTCTAACGCTTTTGGGGTGGAGTTATGGAACCCTTATTCGCAAACAAACAATCGTGTCATGGATATCTATGTCACCAATTACATGACCGCGTCCTTGACGAATAATGATCGTGGTACATCACAAATCTGGTTCACAAATAACATCTCCGGGCGGCAACTGACAATCAACCCTTGGCCCGGCTTCAACCAGAGATTACCAAACGATAAGCAGCCAGGCATTATTGTACCCCTTAGCACCAATACGGCCATTGTTCCGCTTCAAGCGTACGATCTAGCGGCAAAACAATTTCGATCTCTCAATTCTCTGCCGGGTGGATTTATCGGTTATCCTTCGACGGGAAACCCACGGTTTCCAAATCCGCAGTGGGGAATGTGGGTGACGAACAGACTTCAGGTTGCTTTGGTGGATCGGGCCACCGGGCGGCTTATTGATTATGTTGTGTTGCGGGGACTGGACTGCGTGCGCGACCTGAGCGAAGACATTCGGGATCCAGGTCCGTCGGAACGGCCGCCGACCAGCACTGATGTTATTCCCCGTATGTGGCTCACCAATTTCGTGAATGGCCAACCTAGCGGATTGCCGGAAGGTGTTTTCAATCAACTCCGGATATCAGCTGGGTATCCGCCAGTTAGTCAAACAGTCTGGGATAACTACGGGGGGATAAAAGGCGTTTCAAAAGATTACGCCATCGCTTACTTCAGCAAGTTTAACAGAGAGCCTGGGTCTAGTGATACGTCTGGAATCAAGCTCACCAATAGAACAGTTCAAGTTCCTTTTTCACCAACCAAACGAATGGCACGGAAGTATTCTTGGCAGGCGAATGACCCGTTCGTTCATTTTATGAGTGATGATCTGAAAGTTTTGGAGGAAGCACTAAACGGGTTGAAGGTTGATTTAGTTGAAGAACCGACGAACAAGGGCATTAGTGAAGCACGCTACGGTTATTTGGGTGCCGTTAATTGGCGCTACGCACCGTGGGGTGGAGCACCCGTTAAAGGTGCTGATGGTGATCCAATAGCATATAGCACTTTAGTCAAAGACCCGGGCGCTGTATCCGCCGACTCATGGAATTTCATGACGAACAAGTTCGCCACACTTGGCTGGCTTGGCCGGGTGCATCGGGGCACTCCTTGGCAGACAGTTTATCTAAAATCGGCAGAGGTGGACTTCCAGACCTGGACGAACTGGGCAAGTTCAGCACTCATCGTTTCTAAAAACATCGTTTATTATGATGCGGCAAGAACTTTTCCTCAAACTGACCGATCGTTGTTTAATATTTTCACAACTGCACTCAACGAAAATTCTACTCGAGGACAGTTGCCCATCAATCAAACCAATCTTGCTGCGTGGTCTGCGGCTCTAAGTGGAATGGTTGTGTTGACACCCACAAACAAAAGCACGCCTCGCTATACGCCTGTGGTTATCCAACCGGCCGGAGTCTATGACGCATTTAATACAAACACTTGGCCGTCGCTCGTGAAAATTGTGAATGGCATCAACGTCGAACGCGCTCGCACTGTTTCAACCGGTGGTGGCAATCAATTCGTTCATGCGGGTGGTGCATTTCAAAAACTTGGAGACATCCTTTCCGTGCCAGAGTTGACTGATCGCTCACCGTTTCTTGATTCAGCGACATTCACTAACGGCATCAACGACGCAGCCTACGAATGGTTGCCGCAGCAGGTCATGTCATTGCTCCAGGTCGGCAAGCCGCGTTTTGCCATCTATGCTTACGGGCAGGCGTTGCAGCCCGCGCCCAATTCCATCGTCACGGCGGGTGGGGCATTCTTTGGGCTTTGCACCAA
>JANPGI010000384.1:0-2724 GCA_031423875.1 Verrucomicrobiota bacterium
CGCTGCCGGATAAATCCGGCGTTCCGGCGCAGTGACATCAGATGATTTACTTGAAAGCACTCGTCACCGGGCGACCCCAGAAATCTTCCGGCAATGGCACTTTCAACAACCAGAGCGCAGTCGCAGCGGTGTCATATTGCACCACAGGTTTGGTGACCGTGAAATTTTTCTTCACGCCCTTGCCCCACACCACCCAAGGGATGACCACATCGGCGGTTTCAGCCGTATTGTGAACGCCGACGGTTTTCCCGTTCTTGTCTTTGGAGTCATGGGAGCCGTGATCGGCGGTGAGGATGAAGACACTGTCTTTTTCCATCCCGGCCGCTTTGATCGCGTCCTTGATGATCTTAAGTGCCTCGTCGCAATCCTTCAGTGCCTGAACTTTTTCCGGCGAATGCGAACCGGCCTTGTGCCCGACCGTGTCAGGATCACGGAAATGGATGAAGGTCAGATTCGGCTTCAACTTTCCGACTTCCGCCGCAAACGCCTTGGCCACGGACTTCGCGTCATCATCGGGTTGCGGCCAGACGAGCGCGTCAATGCTGCCCGGCAATTCGAGATGCTTGAACTTTTCTTTGCCGACGAACATCGCGGTTTTCAGTCCGCGCTCCTTGGCCAGACTGAAAATGGTCGGGACTTTAACCAAGCCATTGGTGGGCTGGTAATCGTTCCACAACACCTGATGTTTCTGGACGCCCACGCCGGTGAGCATCGAAGTATGCGACGGCAACGTCAGCGGTGGGATGGTAGTGTAAGCCTCCCAAGTGCGCGCGCCATTGGTGGCCATGCTGTGGAACGTGGGCATGTCGGTGACTTGGATCAAGTCGGGATTGCCCTGATCAAAGCTGATGATGAAAACGTATTTCGCGCGCGGCGCAGCGGTGGCGCTCTGGCTGAAAAGCAGAATGGCAAACACGCCAAGCAGCAGTGCCAGGAGTTTGGGTTTTAGTTGAATCATCGGTTTCGTGACGTTTGGAGGATGTTATTATTCAGGCGACAAGGGGGAATCAACGGATTGTTTGAGCGAGTTGCGGGTGACATTCATTTCGTGCGGATGAAATTATCCATGAAGCGGGTTCTTCTCCAGATGAATCTCAGAACTGCCAACTTGCCGGGCGTGATTGGGTGGACGGATTATTAAATTGGCGCAGAAAATTTGGCGGTATGCGCGGCGCGGTTTTTCTGGCACAATCAGGTTTCAGGTTTTCATCATGAACATTTCATCTGCCATCTTTCATTGCAGCGCGCCGGACTTGGCGTCGTGCCCGGACGAGTCATTGCCGGAGTTCGCATTCATCGGGCGATCCAATGTGGGTAAGTCCTCTTTGCTGAATTATCTGGCAGGCAAAGGCAAGTTGGCGCGCGTGTCGCCCACGCCGGGTTTCACGAAGTTGATCAATTTTTTTACGATGAGCAGAACGTGGCGGCTCGTAGATCTGCCGGGTTACGGTCACGCGCATCTGGCGCGGAAAGATCGGGCGGAGTTCAACGCGGCGGTGCTCGATTATCTTCGTAATCGTCCGAATCTGCATTGTGTGTTCGCGTTGATTGACGCTGGATTGCCGCCGCAGCCGATTGATCTGGAATTTGTGGAATGGCTTGCGAACCACCAGATCCCGTTCGTGCTCGTGTTCACCAAGACTGATCTGGTCAAGCCTGCAATCGTGCAGGCGAACATCGGCGCGTTCAAGGAGCGCATCTCGGAGTGGTGCGAGAAGTTGCCGGAGGTTTTTTATTGTTCATCCGAGTTGAGGCGGGGCAGGGGTGATTTGCTGGGCGTGATCCAAGAAGTGCTCGCAACGATGCCGGTTGAAACTGTTGGCGACGTTGAACCGCAGCCGAGCGAGGAGGCTGTAGTTGAACCTGCGGAGACGCCGGAAAAGATCACGTCGCCTGCCGACAACTTTCTCGCGATCCGTCAGACTTCAGGAGCACGAGATGTTCGCGGCAAGCGTGCAAAGATCCCGCGTCCGTGGTGATGCGGTGGAGACGTGGCGGGAAAAAGCTCCAAATTCCAACCTCCAAGTTCCAGAGAAGCTCCAAACTTCAAGCACCAATCAACTGTCGCCACCGCCGATGTTGCGCAGTTAAATCCTCTGTTCTTCCAAGGCCTACGCAAGTTGGCGCGCTTTGGAAGTTTGGTGCTTGGTGCTTTGAGTCAAATCCATCCTTCAAACCCAACGGCGCTTGTCCACGGCAACTCCACTGATAACTGCGGAGAGACCGGTCAAAGGTTGTTGCCGGAGCGGCTCATCAACCGGGTCTTGAATTCAGCCAGTTGGTCGTCGTAGAAATCCACGGAGTTTAGTGTAGTCGTCACCGTGGAATCATAGTTCACGAGCGTGACCATGGTGCTGTAGGTGGCGGTGTCGTGAACGGGCAGTACCGCCCGGATGCCACCTTTGGGGCCAAGGCGGAAGTAGCAATCGTTCTCGTGGATCTGTTGCACCACCACCACGCGATAACCGATCTTGGCCAGAAACATCTGGTAGGAATTCGTGGTGACGATGGCCGCAAGCATCACAGACGGCGCGACGCCGAGGCTGTCGAACACGGCTTTCAAGGTTTTGAATTCGGGGCGCGCCAGGATGCGAGCGAAACGTTGTTGCTCGGATTCGCCGGGCGAGAGTTGCCCGGTCACCAGAGTGACAGTCGCATTGATGGTTGGATTGACGGTTGCAGCGTTATTCATAAAAACTTGTGTGGTGAGAGATGATTCCTCGA
>JANPGI010000385.1:0-8499 GCA_031423875.1 Verrucomicrobiota bacterium
GAAATCGGGGAACTTCAGGATTGCAGTCTCAAAATGCTTCACGGCATTGGTCAGGTCTTCGCGCTGGAAATAAACATTGCCGAGAGTGAAATCGAACAACGCATTCGCCTTGGGATTGGCCAGACCTTCGAGCGTCGAGATGATTTTCTTCGTGTCGCTGTTCGTGAGGATGGGTGTCACGATGGTGCGATACTTATCCAGTTCATCCGGCTGTAATCTGGGTTCAACTTCGGAGGCAAATCCATAGCTGCCGACCAGTCGGCGTTGAAAGTCGGGATCGTTCCAGACTGCGGCAAGTTCGTGATCGGCGGACAGCGGGGCGAACCGGACGGTGGAGTTCGTTTGTGCTTTGACCGTGATGCCGATCAATATCACCAATGCTCCCAGCAAGATTTTTTTTCTGTTTCGGATCATAAATAAATTTCTCCTAGTCGTTCAACCGGTCGTCACACGGAAGCGCAGCGGCACACGGATGTAAGTCCGCACCGGCTGGCCATCTTTCTGCCCCGGGCTGAAGCGCCATTTGCGGATCGCATCCAGAGCAGGTTTCTCAAATTCTGGTCGTGAAGAATTCTCCACGCGCGGGTCTTCAACACGACCGGTCTCATCTAAAACGAAGATCAACGTCACGACACCTTCAACCTTGGCTTTGCGTAACGCCTCGGGATAAGTCGGCGCGACCTGTGAAACTGGTTCAGGTCGTTTTTCCAGATCAGCAACATCAAATGTGTCTTCCTGTACGGCTTCAGCAGCGGTGAGCGAACGGATTTCACCGAAGCCCGCAAGCGCACCGCCTGAACCGAGCGCGACTTCCAAGTCTGCGCTCAACGGAATCTGTTGCGTTGCTTCTGCGAGCTGTGGTTCGGGCGCGGCTTCCGGAGGTTTCTCAGCTTCGGGTGGTGGTGGCGCGATCTCTTCCTCAACTGGTGGAGGCAATTCAACCGCACTTGTGGAGCGTAGTTCCAGCGAGCGTTCAGGTTTTGCGATGCGATGAGCGAACGGAATGAAACCGAAAAGCACGGCAGTGAAGCCCACGCCAAAAATGATTGCCACCGGTAGTCGGGCAATCTTGCTTTCGTTCTGATAAACTTTTCGCATCGCGTCAGATTTCTGCGTTCAAATCTTATCCGTGGCGAGATTCACTTCCTTGGCGCCGCCGAGTTTGGCTTCGTCAATCACGCTGATGACCATTCCCGAATTGGCGTTCTCGTCAGATTGAATGACCACTGGTAGCGATTCCTTGGCGCACAATCGTTTGACGGTAGGGCGCACGCCACCGAGTCCGATCTCCTTGCCACCGTAAGCGATTTTGCCGTCCGTGGTGACTGCGAAGATGATGCTGTTCTTGTCCGTCTGACGCGCGCTGGCTGCGCGGGGTTTGGTCACGGTCACACCCGGTTCTTCGATGAAGCTCGTCGTCGAGATGAAGAAAATCAGTAGGAACATGATGATATCAATGAGCGGAATCAGGTTCAGCTCGATTGACTCTTCGGGTTCTTCAAGTTTGCGACGGAATCTCATGGGCGGGAGGAGCGCGGCTCTGTGAGCCGCAGGGCGTGTGTAATCAAACGCGCATCGGTTTTGTCGTTACCCTGATGGCAGGCGATGCTGCTGCGGGTCACAGACCCGCGCTCCGGTTGCGGGTTCGGCGCGCTGGGTGTTTCGTGGTTCAAACAAATTCCGGTAAAGTTGGTTTTCATCAGCTGCGTTGTGAAGCAACGCTCACGTCCTTGGCCCCGCCCATGCGGGCTTCATCAATGATGCGGATCATCATGCCGGAGCGGGATTTTTCATTCACTTGGATCACGACCGGTTTTGCCACTTCAGCGCAAAGCCGTTTAACCGTCGGGCGCACGCCGCTCAAGCCGATCTCTTTGCCTTCGTGGCTGACTTTGCCATCCGGCGCTACGGAAAGGATGATGGATGTATTCTCTCCCGAACTGTTGCTGGGCGAGGATTGAGGCTTGTCCACGGACAATCCTTTTTCCTGCATCATGCTCGTTGTTGAAATGAAAAAAATCAGCAGGAACATGATGATGTCAATGAGCGGAATCAGATTCAGCTCAATGGACTCATCGGGTTCGGCCAACGTGCGACGGAATCTCATGCGAGCACGGTTTCCGTTTGGGCTTTGGCTGGCATCGGCGTGGTGACAGTTTCAGTGTGACGCGTGAACACTCGCGTCATGCCGTGAAATTCTGGACGGAAGTGCCGCAGCGTGATGCTCTCCAAGCGGGCGAGAAAGGCGACGTATTCGTTGCGCCAGCGCTTGGCGATGCTCGCCATGACCAATCCCGGAATCGCCACCATCATGCCGGTCTGCGTGGCTACGAGCGCTTCGCTGATGCCCTTGGCGATGATCTCGGAAGCAGAACTGCCGCCGATGCCAATGGCTTTGAACGTGAGTAACATTCCTAACACGGTGCCGAGCAATCCAAACAACGGCGCGGAAACCACGAGCACATTGAGAAACGCCACACGGCGATCCAGATCAGTGACCTGCGAGGCTTCGACTTCGCGGAAGCGGCCTTCGATGTCTTTGATCGAATGAATTTCGTCCTGCGTATAACGAACCAATTCGCGCACGCTCGCCGGAGCAGTCTCGGGTTTGGCCACCCAGTTCCGCAGCACCGTGTCCGTCGCCTTCGTCAACCCGCGATGATACGCGGACATCAGCAATTGCGCCGCGCTCACATACATGACGAGCGACAACATCACCATCGCCCACATGACCCAGCCACCTGTTGACCACGTGTGCCACATTGTTTGAAAGATTTCGTTCATGGTTGTTTTGGTGTTGAGGGTTTCAGTGGAAATTGGGTTTGTCGTCCGAAGGCACGCCGTTCACGAAACCGACGGCGGTTTGCTCCATGCTGCCGAGAATGCTCTTTGCTTTGCGGCTCAGGAACGCGTGCAGCAACAACGCGGGAATCGCCACGCCCATGCCTGTCGCGGTGGCCATCAGCGCTTCAGAAATACCCGACGCGAGCATCTTGGGATCGCCGCTGCCGAAACTGGAGATGAGTTTGAACGTCGCGATCATGCCCGTGACCGTGCCGAGCAATCCGAGCAGCGGCCCCGTGGTTGCAGTCAGCGCGAGGAACGGGAGACCGCGTTCGAGCCGCGTGCGTGCGCCGAGCATTTTCTCATAAAGAATCTCTTCGATGTATTCCTTCTTCTCGTCCACATGTTGTACGGCTGTGGCAAGCAGGTCGCCCGCGAGACCGGGAATGCTTTTGGCGTGATTGAGCGCGAGGTCAGGTTTCCGAGTCTCGATATGTTTGAGCACTGTTTGAAGATCGGATTCGGTTGCGAGACGGACGCGGGAAAATTGCAGCCATTTGATCAACGCGAGAATCAGCGAGGCCAATCCGAGGCCAAGCAACGGGATCATCACCAACCCGCCCTCGGCGAGTTTGTCATAAAGACTGGTGTGCATGGCGGAGAGCTTGAACGCATTGCCAAGCGTCGGATCGAACACGATCTGACCACTGCCGGAAGTGACGAGAGTGCGACTCGCGTCCATCAACGGCTGTTCCATCTGTGCAATGGTCGGATCGGACTTGTTCAACTCCTGTTGCAATAATCCGGCGGCAGAACCAGACGAACTGGCAAACATCGCCACCGGGCCGAAGACCACGACTTTGCCGGACTGCACCAAGCCTTGCTTGTCGAGCGCCTTGCTTTCGAATGTTTCGCCGCCTTGGGCAGCCTCGGCGCGTTGCAGCGATGTTGTGAGCAATACTGAACGGCGGGAGAATTTTTCTTTCGCGCTCATATCCGATTTTGCCGCCACGTTGTCCACTTCCTCCAACATGGCTTTGTAGCGAGGTTCTTCGATGAAGTTGATGCGCGACCGGAAAGCGCGTGAGTATTCTGTCACGAGCGAATCAATATATTTTACCTCGTCCGCCTGCCGTTTGGCGTCGGCCTTCAGTGCATTGAGTTCAACCAACTGGTTTTCCTGGGAGCGTTGAGCCTTGGCAAGGTCGGCGCGGCGGTTGATGAGTTGTTGTTCCAACTCAGTGACCTTGCGGGCGAGAGGCAATCGTTCAGCCTCGATCTCCTTTCGTGCGGCAGAAAGTTCCGCGCTGGCTTTTTGAAGGTCATCGTTCGCGCCAGACAGCACGCTGTCAACTGTCTGAGCCTGACTCGCAAGCTGAGTTGCCAGCAGGAGTGCGACACTGATTGATTGGTAGGATTTCGTCATCTTGAAAAAGTTTTGGCGATTATCAGCGGACTGAGGCGGGTAAAGTCACGAAGCGCGTGGTGCGCTCATTGCGGTAGATTTTCACGACCTCTTGGACTGTTGTCGCGATCTCCGGTTTGACCGACCACTCCCAACCGTTGTCTCCAGATAAGCCGCTGCCGGCGAAATCACCGGCCTCGTTCACGAAGTAAGCCGCGCCGAGTCCGATGTAGATTGTTTGCACGGCGACTTCCTCTCCCTTGGGATTTTTGCGCTTCTCGTTGAAGAGGTTCACAGCGTTGTTGAACTTATCGAGTTCACCCAACACACCGACCAAAACTTGCACGCGTTCGGCTGCGAGCATTTTTGTGTTCGCAGGATCGGCAGGCAGGCGGGCGAGCAACGGCTTGAGAATGTCTTGGAGGGGCGAAGGCAACTGCAGCACGAGCTTCTTGACGCGCGCTTCAAAGTCCGCTGCGAACGTCCGGCTGACTTCCAGAGTTTCATTGGAAATCTTTTGGAGCGCCGTTGCTTCCGTCATCTCCTTCGTCACTTGAGCATTGTTTGTGGAGACCTTCGACATCTGTTCCTCAACGGACTTCAACTCACGCTCGTAGAGGGCGATGGTCTGTTCGATTGATTCTTTGTCCGACTGCCAGTCGCTGCGGGTCTTGGAGATCAACTGCCGGGTCTGCACCCACTGTTCAAGTGTCGAGCGGGTTTGAGTCAACGGAGAAAGATTTGAGTCGGCGGCATTCGACTGGACGGATACCAGCACCGCAGTGAGCAATATCAATGTAGAACGATTCATCTGCATTCATGGTCGGGAGAATCTGTCACGGGCGTATGGCGGGATTGTTACAACTGGGTGACAACGAATTTGACATGACACCTGAATGATAAGTCACCGCTTCGTAACTGGTATGTCATCGGAATGACTTCCAACTTTTCTTACTTGTAGTCGCTATGCGTTCAGTGATTCCAATATCGAGCTTCGGGACAGTTTCCTTTGTCACCCGGGTCACAAAGGCCGGGTCGGGTCGGGCTTCAAACCGTGTGGGCTTTCGACCCGTCCCCCAATATTTTCCTGGAAGCGAACGCCTTCGCTGCATGTTGATGTTCCGATCCGCAGTTCACAAAGACACCAGTCGCCTCGTCTGAGCCATGACTTCCAAACGCAAAATTCCCCCAGTGTTTTTTGAACTGCTCGCGCATCGCGAACGTAAGTCGGCGCGCTCCATCGCGGCGGCAACTGATCGTCCTGAGCGCAATGAGGTGTTGCTGCGGAGAGAGTCGAATCACATGAAGTTCATAGAAGACCTTGTCTCAATCGAGGGAGGCAAAACTTCCGGTCATCCCCAAAAGAGTGTCAAAGTATTCGGGAGCGACTTTTCAACTTTGTAACGCTGGCGTCACGCGTTTGTCATCAGGCTTGGCCATAGTGATTTCGTTTCCGCGTTGAAGTTCAAGAGTTCACGGGCGATTCGCATCGTCCGAACGCGGGCCGGAGCGGTCGCAAGGCCGCTCCGGTTTTTTGGACTGGAGGGATGGACTGGAGGGATTTTGGCGACCGCACAAACATGCTGCGTTTGCAGGCTGAAACGCGATTGCGTGACATAAGAGCACAACGCAAGATGGCGTTGCCACTATGAACACACCAACAAAGTCGTTTGCTCTCCTCCGTGCGGTAATTCTCGCGACCATGCTTGCCAGTCCCGTCTGCGCCCGCGCGGAACAGGATTTTTCGAAGATGTCAGCCCGCATCGCACCGCAATGGGCGCGCGACGGCATCGTGTATGAGATATTCACGCGCCAATTCTCCGCCACGGGCGACTTCAACGGCATCACCGCGCGGCTTGATGAATTGAAGGACCTCGGTGCGACGGTGCTTTGGCTCATGCCGATCCATCCCAACGGTGAGAAGTTGAAGAAGGGGACGTTCGGCAGCCCGTATGCCGTGCGGGATTATTACGCCATTGATCCGAACCAAGGCTCGACGAACGATTTCAAGAATCTTGTCGCCGAATCGCACAAGCGCGGCATCAAGGTCATCATTGATCTTGTGGCCAATCACACCGCGTGGGACAGCGTGATGATGAGCACGCCGGAATTTTACAAGCGCAATGCCGCCGGAAAGATCACGCCGCCCGTGCCTGAGTGGACCGATGTAGCGGGACTGAACTACGCGAATCCCAAGTTGCGCGACTACATGATCGCGATGCTCAAGCATTGGGTGACGGAGTTCGGTGTGGATGGTTTCCGCTGCGATGTGGCCGGGATGGTGCCGACGGATTTCTGGGAGCAGGCGCGCGTGGAATTGCAGAAGGCGAAGCCAGACCTCTTCATGCTCGCCGAGGGCAGCAAGCCCGAATTGCTCGTGAAGGCGTTCGACGCGGATTACGCTTGGCCGTTCCACGCCATGTTGAACAAAGTGATGCTCGAAGGCGCACCCGCCTCAGAGTTGAAACGTTCGTGGGAGGAAACCCAGCGGCAATTCCCCCAAGGCTCGTTGCATCTCCGCATCTCGGATAATCACGATGAAGCCCGCGCCGTGGCGCGTTTCGGTTTGCGCGGCGCGCTTGCGGCGCAGGCGATGATGCTGACGCTGGACGGCGTACCGCTTTTCTACAACGGCATGGAAGTCGGCGATGCGGCTGAATCAGGCGATCCCGCGCTGTTCGAGAAGCTGCCTATCTTCTGGAAAAGCAAAGAACGTCCGCCGTTGCGCGACATCTATCGCCAGTTGATCAAGCTGCGGAAAGATTTCGCGCCATTCCGCAACGACCGCGTGGTGTGGTTGCGCAATTCAAACGAAGCTGATCTCGTCACATTCATGCGCTTGGATGGTAAAGATGAATTCGTCGTCGTCGTCAACCTGTCCAGCCGTCCGCAAATCGGATGGGTGGAGGTGATGAATGATCATCAGTTCAACCTGATCAAGTTTCCGGGAATGCCAGAAGCACCTACGAACGGCTTCCCGATGTTCCGACTCAACGGTTACGAGTGGCGCGTGTATCATCGCGCTGTCGTGAGGTGATGTATTGCCGTCTGACGAGGTGAGGTTTTTAGGAGAGATAATTCGCCTCGCGGCCGATAGGTAACGCTGCGGCAATCAAAAAAATCTCTTACGAGGTTTTCCCATGCACCTCGCTGTAAACTTTCACGATGCCTTTTTCCAATGCTTCCCAATCTGCGGCGGTGGTTTCCCAGCCGCTGCGGTTATTTCTTCGGTGGTAGTTCACGGATAAAGGCCCACGACACTTCGGCGGTCTGGCCGTTGTCGTAGTGGACGAAAAAGCCAGCCTGACACCAATCTTCAATCTCCAGATGGTCAAACTTGGCGGTGGACGCAATCTTGTTCGCGCGGCGGATGGTCGCGTGCGGTTCGAGAATGCAGAGGCCGTCCTCGAATTCCACGTCGAACGCATCCTCCCAACTGAGGTAGCGGACGTTCTTGAGCTTTGAGAATTTCCCTTTGGTGAAAGGAACTTTGGCGTTTTTCGGTGCGGCTTTCATAGTCGGCCTTCGTTCTGTAATTCGCGTATCAACTCCAGAATCTTACGCTCAACTTTGGGAATGTCCATCGGCTGCATCGTGTTCAGATTCACGCGCGTGATCAGCTTGCCGTTCTTGTCGAACACATGGACATGGTGCGGCGAGTGATCGCCAACCCACCATAGAAACATGTAGCCACCGCGCCGGATTTTGCCCATAGATTTCTGCGGCTGACGATAGCCGGTTCTTTTCCAGAATCAATCAGGGTTTCATTCCACTCACTTCCCGCCATGCACTTCGCTGAAAACTTTTACGATGCCTTTTTCCAACGCCTCCCAATCGGCGGCGGTGGTTTCCCAGCCGCTGCTGAAACGCAGGACTTGCGTCACTTGCCCGGCTTTGTAGCCCATCGCGCTGAGGACGTGGGAGGGTTCTTCCTTGCCAGTGGTGCAGGCGGAGCCGGTGCTGACGGCGAAGCCTGCTTTGTCGAGGCGCGTGACCCAGCGTTGTTGGCCACCTTCCGGCATCAGCGCGGAAACGGTGTTCCACAAGCGCGGCGCACCGAGGCCCACGACGGTTGTGCCGGGCACTTGGCGGAGCAGGAGTTTTTCAAACTTCTCCCGCCACACGGCGCGGGTTTCGTGATCGTTGTTGGCGAGTTGCTTTTCGCGCGCATCTAGCGCAGCGAGCATGGCGACGATGATGGGAAGGTTTTCCGTGCCGGCACGTTGACCGCGTTCCTGTTTGCCGCCGAAGAGGAGTGAATTGATTTTGCTCTTGTGCGGGGCTTTAAGAAAACCCACGCCGCGCGGGCC
>JANPGI010000386.1:0-3566 GCA_031423875.1 Verrucomicrobiota bacterium
TTTGAATCTCAGCGGCGTGAACGTGCTCAAGTTCACCCTGCTTGATGGACTTCCGGGCAACGGCGTCTACACACTCATCACCTACAGCGGCACGTTGAGCGGCAGCCTCGCGAACTTCTCGCTCTCCGGTATCAGCGGCACGCTCACAAATCCGCCCGGTGAAATCGCCATCATCGTCAACGCAACCCGCCCGCCCGCCGCGCTCGATTGGACCGGCAACGGCGGAAATAATTTCTGGGATACCGGCACGACCGTGAGCTGGCTCAACGACATCATCGCGGACAAATTTTATTTTGGCGACGACGTGGTGTTCAACAACACCGGCTCAACCAACCTCACCGCGAACCTCGTCGGCGAGTTGACGCCCAACTCCGTGACCGTGGACGCGACGGTGAATTACACACTGACCGGCAGCGGCAAAATCACTGGCACGGGCGGCCTCACGAAAACGAACTCCGGCACGCTGACCGTTCTCACCACGAATGATTTCACCGGCCCGACCATTATCGGCGGCGGCACGTTGTTCGCCTCGCGCTTGGCGAACGGCGGCGCGGCCAGCAGCATCGGCGCGGCTTCGTCGAACGTCACCGACCTCGTTATCTCCAACAGCAAACTCAGTTACACCGGCGGCTCCGTCAGCACGGATCGTGGCGCGACATTCAACGGCAGCGCGAACTTCGACGTCACCAGCGGTGGCACGGCGCTCACTTGGAACGGCGTGCTCGTGGGCGGCGGTTCACTCATCAAGTCCGGCGCGGGACAACTCACGCTCTCCGGCGAAAACACCTTCAGCGGCGGCACGATTGTGAGCAACGGCACGCTCGCCCTCTTCGGCCCAAGCGGTGGCGCGACGATCACGGCAAATAACTACGCGCTCGGTTCTGGCAACATCACGCTTTACGGCGGCACTTTGAAATTGTTCGGTGGCGACCTCGGTGACGCAGCAGCGGGCTACGGAACATTCAGCCGTCCCATCGTCGTCCCCACTGGCGCGACCGCCACGATCCTGACCCCGGCACGTTACACGATGAGCAGTTCGCTCAGCGGCGGTGGCATATTGAATCTGGAAGTGAACTACGTGCGTGGCACGATGAATGGCAATTGGTCCGCCTTCACTGGCACGATCAATATCACTGCGCAAACTGCGCCTGCTGAATTTCGCGTGGCCAACAGTTCCGGCTATGCGGGCGCAACACTCTTCGTGAACGACAATGCCATCATCACCCAAAGCGGCAGCGGAACGCTCATGGAAATCGGCGCACTCGGCGGCACGAGCGGTGGACAGGTCGGCCCGGGTAATTCCACTTCAAGCGGACGCAGCTTCCGGGTCGGCTGGAACAATCAGGACGCCACGTTCGCCGGACAGATTCTTTCCGACGGCGCGAACACCGTCACGAAAGTCGGCACGGGCAACTGGACGCTGAGCGGCGCGAACACTTACAACGGCGGCACGATAGTGGACGGCGGCACGCTCACCGTGAACAACGCCAGCGGCAGCGGCACGGGTTCGGGCGCGGTCACGATCAACACGAGCGCAACGCTCGCGGGCACGGGCATCATCAGCGGCGCAGTCACGATCAATTCTGGCGCGACCAATACCCCCGGCAACAACGCCATCGGCACACTCACGGTCAACAACTCCGTCACGCTCGCTGGCGGCAGCACTGCACTCATCGAGATCAACAAGACTTCCAACACGAAAGATTTGCTCGATGCCTCGGGCGCGATGACTTACGGCGGCACGTTGATTGTCACAAACCTGAGCGGCGTGCTGACGAACGGTGACAGCTTCAAGATTTTTGACGGCGGCAGTTACGGCGGTGCATTCTCCACACTCACACTGCCCGCGCTCGCATCGGATTTGCAATGGAACACCGCCACGCTTACGACCAGTGGCACGATCAGCGTCGTCGGCACGAACTTCTCCGCACCGCAATCCATCATCTGGGTCGGCGACGGCAGCGCGAACATCTGGGATACAACTGCGCTCAACTGGGTGACGAGTGGTGGTGCGTCGCGCGCCTTCACGAACGGCGACTCCGTGACGTTCACCAACTCCGGCTCAACTTCGCCCGCGATCAATCTCACCGTCACCGCCTCTCCCGCCACGATGACCGTGAACTCCACCGCGAACTACACGCTCTCCGGCACAGGCGCGCTCTCCGGCGGCACGGGGCTCACCAAACTCGGCTCTGGCAGATTCACTGTGGCGAACACAGGCGTGAATAATTTCTCCGGCAGCGTTACCGTCTCGGCGGGTTCGTTGCAGATCGGCGATGGCGTTTCCGTGAACGGCAACCTGCCCGGCAACATCGTCAACAACGCCACGTTGATCTACGCGAATCCCTCCGCACAGACGCTGACTTCGCTGCTCGTCGGCAGCGGCACTTTGGTCAAGCAAGCCGCAGGCACATTGACCATCAACAGCACCAACTCCAGTTACTCCGGCAACGTCCTCATCGGTGGTGGCGCGATCACTCTGGGTACAGGTGCTGCACTCAATACCGGCAGTCTCACCCTCAGCAACAGCGGCACGTTTAACTTCCCGCCTAGTTCACCATCGTATGCCTACCCCGGCGCCGTCATCGTTCCTGCCAGCCAGACCGGGACAATTTCCTCGCCCGGCCTCGCGAACAGTTTGAGCGGCAACCTCAGTTCCGGCAACAGCAGCAGCGTGCTGCTTCTTTCCAGCGGCGTGAGTTTCGGGGGCACGACGACGGCGCAGTTCGACAGCTTCACCGGGACGATCAACATTCAATCCGGTGCCACGTTGCGCTTCTCACCCAACAGCAGCGGCAACACCTTCGGCTCGCTTAATCCGACATTTGCCGTGAACGGCACCTTGCAACCACGCAACGCTGGCAACACCGTGCGTCTCGGAAAAATTTCCGGCAACGGGACGCTCTCTGGCCCGCAATCCGCCTCTGGCACGGGTAACACGATCTACCAGATTGGCGGCGCGAATGTGGATTCGACTTTCAACGGCGTCATCAGCAGCAATGCAGCAATTGTCAGTGCGGTGGTGCTGCACAAGGTCGGCACGGGCAAACTGACCCTGACCGGTGACAGCACGTTCACCGGCGGCACGACTGTGAGCAACGGCACATTGATCGTCAACAACCTCACCGGCAGCGGGACTGGCTCTGGCACAGTGACTGTCCGTAGCGGAGCGACACTCGGCGGCACTGGTATCATCAACGGCGCGACCACCCTCGACAGTGGCGCGATCTTCACGCCCGGCGATGCCGTCGGCAAACTGACGTTCAACAGCACCCTCACGCTGTCAGCAGGCAGCACGAACCGTTTTGAGTTGAACAAGACACTCGCCACCAACGATGTCGCCCGCGTGCTTGGGAATGTTGCGATGGGTGGCACGCTCATCGTCACGAACGTTTCAGGCACGCTCGCCGCCGGAGATAGTTTTCAACTCTTCAATGCCGCCACCCGCTCCGGCTCGTTCAGTCTCATCATGCTGCCGCCGCTCGGCGCGAATCTCGCATGGACGAATCAACTGTCCACCTCCGGCACCGTGGCCGTGTTCAGCACCGCACCCGCCACGCCGCCGG
>JANPGI010000387.1:0-7446 GCA_031423875.1 Verrucomicrobiota bacterium
CCCACCGTGCCGCGCATGATTCAGGACTGCGTGGATACGATGACGGCGATGAATGTGAAGGTCGCTTTCTTGCCGCTGGGCGTGAAAGGTGACTTGGCAAAGAACCCAGAGTTGCGACCAGCCATCGTGGAACGATTGAAAGTGGCCGGGGCAATCGCCGCGAAAGCTGGCGTGGTCATCGGCGTGGAGACCTCGTTGTCTGCGGCTGAGGAGGTGAAGCTGCTGGATGACGTGAGTTCACCGGCGATAAAAATCTATTTCAACTTCGCCAACGCCGTGAAGAACGGGCGCGATCTTTCAAGCGAGTTGCGGACGCTGGGCAAGGATCGCATCTGTCAGATTCACGCCACAAACGAAGACGGCGTCTGGCTGGAGAACGATCCGAAGATTGATCTGGCGAAGGTGAAGCAGACGCTCGACGACATGGGCTGGCGCGGCTGGCTTGTCATCGAACGTTCCCGCGATCAAAACGACCCGCGCAACGTGAAGAAAAACTTTGGTGTGAACACGGCGTATCTGAAGAAGACGTTTCAGTGATCTGCTCAAAGAATCATTCTGATGTGTTGTAGGGGACAGTTCCTGTCCCCAAAGAATTCGGGGTCGTATCAGTGCTTTGACTTGATGCGAAAATATCACAAGCCTATCGTCGCTCCAACGACACACAGTCGAATGGAGATATGACTATCACCGAAACCATCCACCCATCAGCGCGTCCAGAATCCGCACCCAAACCGGGCGTTGTTCCGCCTTCAATGGTTCTTTCCACGCTCGAACAACACATTCTCGTGGACGGCTTCAAGCTGATCTTCGACGTGGATAAAAGTTCCGGGTCGTATTTCGTGGATGCGTCGAGCGGACGGGAGTTCATTGACCTCTACGGTTTCTACGCATCGCAACCCATCGGCTACAATCATCCGCACTTCAATCGAGCGGAGGTGTTGTCGGATTTGCTTCGTGCCTCAAAGGTGAAGGTTGCCAATGCGGATGTGTACACGCCGCAATTCGCCACGTTCGTCGAGACGTTCGCGCGCGTCATAGCACTGCCCGAATTGCCTCGCTACTTTTTTATTGATGGCGGCGCGCTGGCGGTTGAGAACGCGCTCAAGGCCGCGATGGATTGGAAGGTGCGCAAGAACATCGCCGCTGGTCATGGCGAACGCGGCACGGAGATCATCCATTTCAAACATGCGTTCCACGGTCGCTCCGGCTACACGATGAGCCTGACGAACACCGACCCGCGCAAGGTTCAACACTTCGCCAAGTTCCCGTGGCCGCGCGTCAGCACCCCGATGTTGAACTTCGCCCTGCCGGAAAAAGAACGTCTCGCTGACGTGATCGCGAAGGAAAAGATTACCGAGCAGGAAATCCGCGATGTGCTTGCCGCCAAAGCCGTGGACATCGCCGCGATCATCATCGAACCGATCCAAGGTGAGGGCGGCGACAATCATTTCCGCCCTGAGTTTTTGCGGCTGCTGCGTAAGATCGCGGACGAGAATGATGTGTTGCTCATCTTTGATGAAGTTCAATCTGGCATGGGCATCACCGGCAAACGCTGGGCGTGTGAACATCATGGTGTTTTTCCCGACCTGCTCACGTTTGGCAAGAAGTCTCAAGTGTGTGGGGTGATGGCCGGGCCGCGACTCGATGAAGTGAAGGATAATTGCTTCCGTCTGCCGAGCCGCATCAGTTCGACGTTCGGCGGTAACTTCACGGACTTCGTGCGCTCCACGCATTACCTCCGCATCTACGAAGAAGAGAAGCTTGTCGAGAACGCGCGCGTCAAAGGCGATTTCTTCCTCAACAGCTTGCACGCGCTCGCGCTCAGACATCCCATCGTCACTGCGCCGCGCGGTCGTGGATTGATGCTGGCGTTCGATTTGCCGGACGCCGCCACGCGCGATGCGTTCTGGCGCGGCTGTTACGAACTCGATCTGCTGGTCATCCGCTCTGGCGAACGCTCCATCCGCCTGCGTCCTGTGCTTGATGTGAAGGATGAAATCATTGAACAATCCCTCAAGATCATGAGTGACGAGTGCGCGAAGTTGGGTAAATGATTTCCGGTAACGAATCGTTATGGCGAAGAAACCCTCGAAGGTAAAAGCAAAGAACGACTCTATGTCCGCTACGCTGAGAGCACTCGGCCTTGCCGACGTGAACCCCGGCGTGTTCGATGGCGAATGGCGCGGGTCAGGAAAGTTGCTGCAAAGTTTCTCGCCCAACGACGGGAAATTGCTTGGCGAAGTCCGCACCGCCACGGCGAATGATTACGAACGCGCCATGCAACGCGCTTCCGCAGCGTTCGAGAAATGGAAAACCATTCCTGCTCCCAAGCGCGGCGAAGTCATCCGCCAACTTGGAGACGCGCTTCGCGCCGCGAAGAAGGACTTGGGAATGTTGGTCACGGTGGAAGTTGGTAAGATCATCGCCGAAGGGCGGGGCGAGGTGCAGGAGATGATAGACATCTGCGACTTCGCGACCGGTCTATCGCGTCAGCTTTACGGACTCACTATCGCGAGTGAGCGACCGAACCATCGCATGATGGAGCAATGGCATCCGCTTGGAGTCGTGGGTGTGATCACGGCGTTCAATTTTCCCGTCGCGGTCTGGGCGTGGAATTCTGCGCTGGCTGCGGTCTGCGGTGATGCGTGTGTTTGGAAACCATCCAGCCTCACGCCGCTCTGTGCGATTGCGACGACGAAGATAGCGGAACGTGTTTGTCGCGCGAACGATGTTGATCCCGCCATCTTCACGCTCGTCATCGGCGACAATCTTACGGTTGGCGAACGATTGCTGGCTGATAAACGCGCACCGCTAATTTCTGCCACGGGTTCGTGTCGCATGGGGGCGCGTGTGGCGGAAGTCGTAGGCAAACGCTTCGGGAAGACAATTCTCGAACTTGGCGGTAACAACGCCATCGTCGTTGCGCCCAGTGCGAATCTCGATCTCGCCTCGCGCGCGATTCTGTTCGGCGCGGTCGGCACGGCGGGGCAGCGTTGCACCACCACGCGGCGCGTCATTGTTCACGAAACAGTTCGCGATACGCTTGTTAAACGCCTGCTCGCGGCCTATGAACAAATCTCCATCGGCAATCCTGCTGAGCCTGGAACGCTTTGTGGACCATTGATCAACGAGAAAGCCGTTGCCGATATGCAGGCGGCACTCAAGCGTGTGAAGACCGAGGGCGGAAAGATTCTTTACGGTGGCGAGCCGTTGAGCGGGCCAGAGTATCCCGGCGGTTGTTACGTGCGCCCGTGTATCGTTGCTGCGCGTCACGACATGAAGGTCGTTCACGACGAAACCTTCGCGCCAATACTCTACATCATCAGTTATCGCGAATTCGACGACGCCATCGCATTCAACAACGAAGTTCCGCAAGGACTCAGCTCCGCGATTTTTACCAATGAAGTTCGCGAGGCGGAGTTGTTCGTTTCAGCGCGCGGCAGTGATTGTGGCATCGCCAACGTGAACATCGGCACGAGCGGCGCGGAAATCGGCGGTGCGTTCGGTGGTGAGAAAGAAACAGGAGGCGGACGCGAAAGCGGCAGTGATTCGTGGAAGGCTTACATGCGACGCCAAACCGCGACGATCAATTACGGCACGGAGCTTCCGCTCGCGCAGGGGATACAGTTCGGCAGTTGAGTTTCTGAAATTTCCATGAGCACCGAGTTTGCAAACAAGACCGAGATGCAGAATCTCCTGTTCGCAGAACTTTCCAAAATGTTCGGTCAGGAAGTGCCGCTGTATGACAAATCCCTGCTCGTCAACAAAGCCTGCAATCAATCCGTCTGCGCTTTGCTGGCTCGTAAATACACAGGTTTTCAACTTTCCGAAACTCAACTCGACAAAGCCAGCGGCGAGCGACATGGCGCGATCCGCATCGGCAAGCCGGAGGAATATCGCTGGGTCGCAGCGTTCTTTGCCGCCTTCGGACTTGAGCCGCATAATTTCTACGACATGACGAACCTAGGCGGCAAGAGCCAGCCCGTGATCGCCACTGCATTCCGTTCGCGATTAAACCCGGAGCATCGCGTCTTCACTTCGTTGTTGATGACAGATTACTTCGATCCGCAAACGCGAAGCCATATCGAAACACTGCTCGCACCGCGCGAAGTGTTCACTGCTCGCGCCAAGGAATTGGTTCAACAGAGCGAGCGTGATGGCGGACTCAGTTGGGATGATGCCCGCGCTTTGATCCGCGAAGGGACGACGAGCATCTTCAAGTGGACGGGCAGGGCGCGAGATCATCGGTTGTATCAGGAATTGTCCTCGGCGGGTTTCAAGATCGCAGCGGACATCGCGTGCTTTGAGGCCCACCATCTGAATCATCTCACGCCAAACACATTTTGCATGGACCTCTACACGGCGGCCATGAAGTTTTGCCTAGGCGAACTGACGCCGGATGTTTTTTTACAACGCACGCGACGAGCGTTGGAGTTTCTTTGCGGCTTTGCTGACAGGGATTACCTGCGACTGCACTTCAGACATCTGAGCAGGAGCGCGATTGATAGCTACGCGATGGAGATCGTTTCTGAAAGCGACATCGCTGAACTGGCAGCCGGGTTGACGAATCGCTTGCGGCAACCTGAGTTTGGTTTGCGAGAGCTGAACCATGCAGGTTTCAAGGATTTCACCGAAGGGCCTTCCGCCGACACGCCCGTGCTGTTGCGTCAGAATTCTTACAAGGCTTTGACCGAGCCGGTGACATTCCGCGAGGCTGACGGCTCAACCGTGGATGCGAAACACACCGCGCGCTTCGGCGAAATCGAACAGCGTTTTTACGCGACCACGCCCAAAGGCCGCGCTCTGTATGATGAGTGTCTTGTAAACGCCGACAAAGTTCGCGAGACAGATCCGGGTTTCATCAAGCGCGATCACGACGGCTACCAACGCGCCTACGCAAAATGTTTTGCCGCGTTTCCCAAGACGCTGGCTGGATTGCTCGAACAAGGTTTGGTCTATGGAATCTATTCCGCGACTGCGAAGGGCATGGAGGCTGGGCGTCAGCAACAGATTCAAACCCGCGATGCAAACGAACTCGTCCAGCTTGGCTTTGCACAGGTTGAGGGATTGCGATATGAAGATTTTCTTCCGTTCAGCGCGGCTGGTATTTTCGCGTCGAACCTTGGTCAATACGGAACCAAGTCCACCGCTGCCGCCAAACCGATCTATTCCCAAGCCAAGCTGGAACAGATCATGGGTCGTAAGATCATTGATCCTAACCTGACCTACGCAAGCTTGCAGGAGGAGTCGTTGAGTAAGTTGTATTCCGATCTTGGTATCTTGTTAAAAAATTCCAGCGACGCCTGAAAATTGCTTCGTTCTCGCAAATCTTTCGCGGGCTGGTCACACTCGTCCCCATGTCTTGGTTACAAAGGCTGGATGAGAGCCTGTTTCGATTCATCAATCAGACGTTGAGCAATCCTTTGTTCGACGTGCTGATGCCGTGGGTGAGCGGTAATCGGATTTTTATTCCCATCGGCATTCTCGCGGCGGCGGTCTTAATCTGGCGCGGCAAGGGCAGGGCGGTCTTGTTTCTTGTCATGCTGGGTATCGCCGTCGGCGTGACGGATGGACTCGTGTGCAACACGCTCAAGCACGCCATTGGTCGTGTGCGTCCGTGTGCGGCGTTGGAAAATGTGCATCTGCTGGTGGGCTGCGGCGCGAATGGCTCAATGCCGTCGTCACACGCAGGCAACATGTTTGCCGCAGCGATGGTGGCGTTTCTGTTTTATCGGCGGAGTGCGTGGGTGATGTTTCCGCTGGCGGCGGCGGTGGGTTTTTCCAGGATCGCGAACGGTGTCCATTATCCGAGCGATGTCGTGATCGGCGCGATCCTTGGAATGGGGACGGGGTTCGCGGTGGTGTTCGGATTGAACGGACTTTGGCGGTTCGTGGGCACGAGATGGTTTCCGCTCTGGCACGCGCAGTTGCCAACGCTTGTTCCGGTCAAGGGTGTCTCTCAACCCTCAACCCTCAACCCTCAACCCAACGAAAACATTCACTGGTTCCGCGCGGGCTGCATCCTGATCGTGTTCGTTACGCTCGCTCGCTGGCTGTATCTGGCGAGCGGCACGATTGAGTTGAGCGAGGACGAAGCGTATCAATGGGTGTGGTCGAAGCATTTGGCGCTTTCGTATTACAGCAAGCCGCCGATGATCGCTCTGACACAATTCGTCAGCACGAGCATCTGGGGTGACACGGCGTTTGGTGTGCGTTTCTTTTCGCCGATGATCGCGGCGACGCTGGGTTTTCTTCTGTTGCGATTCTTCACTCGCGAGGTGAACGGGCGTGCAGGTTTCTTTCTCGTGTTGATCGTCATGGCGACTCCGCTGCTGTCGGTGGGCGCGACGTTGCTGACGGTTGATCCACTCACCGTGTTGTTCTGGACGGCGGCGATGCTGGCGGGTTGGAAAGCGGTGCAGGACGACTCACGTACAAGTGATTGGCTTTGGACGGGGCTGTGGATGGGTTTGGGTTTCCTGAGCAAGTATTCCTCACCGCTGATGTGGATGTGTTGGGCGGTGTTCTTCGTCGTGTGGCCTCCAGCGCGAAAACATCTGCGCACGCGCGGCCCGTGGCTGGCGTTGCTGGTGAATCTGCTCTGCGCATTGCCGGTGCTGATCTGGAACATGCAGAACGGCTGGATCTCGCTCAAGCACGTCGCGCGGCACACAGGCGTGGGCAAAGCCGCCGCGCCGTTGTCCAAGCATCTCTCGTGGCTCGGCGAATTCCTCGGCTCGGAAATGGTGTTGCTCAATCCGATCTTCTTCTTCGCGGCGGCCATCGCACTCATTGCAGTTTGGCGCACTGCCAAGCGTGATGCGCGCCTGGTGTTCCTGTTCTGCATGGGCGCGCCGGTTTTTGTTCTCTATATTTTTCTGTCGCTGCGTTCGCGTGTGCAACCGAACTGGGTTGCGCCTTCGGTGCTGCCGATGTTCGCCGTGATGGTCATCTACTGGGATGCGCGGCTGCGAGCGGGAGCGAGCCGCGTGAAGGGGTGGCTGACAGCGGGGTTGCTGATTGGATTTGTCTTCGTGGCGGTGTTGAACGACTCGCGATTGATCGAGAGACTCACAGGACGCGCGCTGCCAGCCAAGATTGATCCACTGACCCGCGTGCGTGCGCACTCCGAACTCGCGCGAGTGGTGGGTGAAGCGCGGCAGACGTTGGCGAAGGATGGCAAGCCGGTGTTCGTGATCGGCGACCATTACGGCATCACAAGCTTGCTGATGTTTTATATCCCAGAAGCAAAGTTGCGCGTCGCGAATGATCCTGTCGTCTTCGTCATGCCGAGCGAGACGCCCCGCAACCAGTATTATTTCTGGCCCGGCTATCTGGAGTCGAACAAGGGGCAGAGCGCGATCTTTGTGTCCGAACGCGAAGAGCCGAAACTTGTGGACGGCTGGTTGAGCAAATGGTGGCGCGGTGAGACGAACGTTGTTGAAG
>JANPGI010000388.1:0-2782 GCA_031423875.1 Verrucomicrobiota bacterium
GAGTCGCGGCCATCTCAGTTTCATCCACGGGCAGTTTCGCCTGCACCAATGCCATGAACGCGCCGTCGGAACTTGGCATCATGGGCGTCACTTGACCGGGTGCCGTCGAGAACACCACGCGCTTGAATTGATCCACGTTGGCGCGTTCGGCGAGTTCAGGGATGCGGTTGGTGCTGCTTAGGGAGAATGGTGCGAGCGGGGTCAACTTCACACCCGCTTTGTCGCAGGCATCGGCGAAACTTTTTCCGCCCGCCATCGCGTTGGAGAGGTTACCCTCGAAATCAATCGCTGCTTTGCGCGCGAGCATGGCGGATTCGATGAATTGAAAATCCTGCGTCACGCGATCGCGGATGCTGTCGAGCGACGGAATCTCGCTCGGCAACTGGCTGTGATAGGAGATCACGTAGAACGCATCGCTGCCGGGGACGGGATCACAGAACGGCTCTGCCGAAGTGAGCGAAAACGCTGCACGGACAAAATCCGCGCCCACATCAAGACCAGCGGGGGCTTCATTCTGCGAGAACGGCATTGAGATTTGAGCCGTCAAACCGCGTTCCTTAGCGAGAGCGAGGATGTTGGTAGCGGCAGCAGGCGTGGATTCATAAAGTGCTTTGTCGAATTCATGCGCCGCTTTCAAAGCGTTGCTGCCAGCGATGCGTTTCTCTTCGTTCTCGATGAGTTTGGCTTTGGCTTCTTCGGGGCTGTTCACGCCCGGCGGATAATTCGTGCCCATCTGGATGACGGCATTTTCGACGAGTTCGGCGAGGTTCGTGAGGTTGTTCAGTTCAGCTTTCGCAGTGGCGAGGTAGTTGGAGAACGGGAACGCGACATAGTGTACGCGTACGCGTTCCGGCAATTCGTAGCGCTGCATCTGGTTCGTGTAAAACTCATTGATCTTCTCCGGTGTGGAGACGACCGACTTCGCGTAATCCTTGCCGCTGAACAGCACGAGCTGCGCAGAGATCTTCTGGTGATCACGCTGATACAATGCCCGCACTTCTTCAGCGGAAACGAGATCACCCGCCATGCCGAGCGTGGCGAACAATTGCTGGATGCCCAATTCATTGCGGACGTAACGCTCGAAGTCCGCTGTGGTCAATTTTTCCTGCGCGAGGATCGCGGATTCAAATTCCTTCAAGGAAACAGGTTTGCCGTTGGCGAGAGAACGCATCCGGTCTGCGGCCACTTTGTTGACGGCATCGTCATCCACATGGATCCCCAATTCCTTCATCTTTTGTGTGATCAGAATCCGATTGAACGTCTCGCGTTCCACATCGAAACCCTGGAGCTGGCGTCCGCGTCCCGGCCAACTGCCGCCGCTGGAGAAGAAGTAATACAGCTTCACCTCGCGTTGCGCTTCCGAATAGAGGGTCGGGGTGATGGTGACGCCATTCATCACGCCATAATTGCCCATGCCGCCATTGCCACCGCCGCCCGGCCCCTGTGAGTTCCACCAAACAAAGCTGATAATAATAGCCACGATGATAACCCACCACATCGCCTTTGAATGCTTGCGAATCGTTCCAATCATAAATTTTGCCTAATTAGGAACACGAACGCTAACCGCGTTGGCCTTGCCCGGTCAAACGCAAAATCCGGGTTTCAGGGTTGTCATGCGTGAGAAAAGTCGGTCGCGTGACCCAGCGCAGCGGCGCAGAAGCTTCTCGCTTGCGATGCGGGTGCTGAACGGCGTGTTACCTGCATCCTCATTTCAAAACGGGCGACGAACCACAACTCTTGACCGATTTCCGGTCCTTCCTTGTTCAGTTTCCTCACAAGTCTGCGCAAACAGATCATCTCAACTTTTCCCGTAAAAAACTTTTTGAGATTTTTTTGAGCCGATCTTGAAAACCGGCCCATCAACGAACCCCTAAAACCCCTTTATTAGCGGGGGGTTTAACATGCTTAACCCCACACACTCTCTGCAAACACGATCCGGCTGCCGAGAAATGTCTCCACGAGATTCCCGCTGGCATCGGACGTGCAAGGGGGCGTTTCGTGCGAGATCAGATGCCGGCTGGATTGTTCCGAGCGGTGCATCTGGTTGAAAAACATTTGTCTGATGCTGAAAGAAAAATTGACCAGGTGCATTTTGTGGATGGTGTTGCTTGTGGCCTTGTGCGCCGCGCCGTTGGGAGCGATCTCCGCCCCGCTTTATTCTGTCCCGATCAAACTGGGTTGGAATCCTCCGAATGATCCGAACGTGAAGGGATACGTCATCTATTACGGCGCGACGGATCTGCCCGCCACGAACCGCGTCGTCGTAGGCACAAATCTTACCGTGACCGTGACGAACATGCTGGCCAACACCACTTATCGCCTGTTTGCCGTCTCGTATGATGCCGCCAATGTGGAAAGCCAGCCCTCCAATCAGTTGCTGCTGACTTCCCCGGCGATCTCCTCGATCAAGATCACATGTCAGACCAATCGCATGATGAAGCTGGACTGCCGCGCGGCAGCAGGGACGGTATGCGGAATTCAGTTCAGCTCCACGATGCTGCCGGAATCGTGGCGGACTCTGACAAATGTGACCGCAGACGCACTGGGGGACATCGCAATCGTTGATGCCGCCTCTTCCCGTGTGCCAAAAAGATTTTATCGCGTGGCCCTCAACGCACAGCCGCTTTTAGGGGTGATGCAGATCAAGGCACTGACCAACGGCACTGTGCAAGTATCCTGTGCCGCTCCGCCCGATGCACGCTGCCGCATCCAATACCGATCCAAACCCAACACTGGCACTTGGACAACACTTGCGGATGTGACCGCTGATGCAGAGGGGAAC
>JANPGI010000389.1:0-4171 GCA_031423875.1 Verrucomicrobiota bacterium
ACCGTCCGCCCGTGAAATCCCGCGACGGCCAGCGCGTTTTGTTCAAAGGCAAACCCCTGCCCCACTTCAACGAAGTGGATGAGTGCGCCGGCCTCGACGGCTTGATGACCCAACGCGTCCACGAAGCACTCAAGCAACCGGTCGAGAACACGCTGCACGATCTGCGTTGGGGCGATTGGGACAAGTCCGGCACGACGAAGTAAAACGTGTGGGTCTTCGAGATCAGCGGCAGCGCGCCGCCCGCGCATATCATTGACGGCTGGGAAGGCACGGAAGGTTTCCGTCAACCGGCGATGTATTTTCCGAAAGGCGGCGCCACTATGCGCGGCATTTCCAAGCCCGGCGAAATCGTCTGGTCGCGCATCTACGTGGCGGAAGGCGCGCTACACATGGATTTGGGCCGCGCCAAAGTCATCGAACTCCCACGCGAAGAAACCGACCGCCGCTGGAAAGCCACCACCAAACAATGGCCCATCATGCACGCCGTCACCTACGGCGTCTCGCGCGATCAGATGATGGCCAAGCATCAGGCCAATCACATCCAATGTGTCTATGCCACCAACGCCAAGTCCGCCGACGAATGTCTGCTGACGAAAGCCGCGATGGCCGCCGCCCTCGGCATCAAAGTGAATCTCTGCGGCACAAAGGCGGATGGCAAGAAGTGGTAAAGCAAAACTCCGTTGCCACAGTTCTGCCGAGTGCTAAACTGAATCCATGAGTGCCACCGAAATCATGAGCGAATTACCCAAGCTCTCCGCAGACGACCGTGCCGCACTTCGCCACCGCCTGCGCGAACTCGACGAACAGGACGACGTGCAGTTCCTCAACGATTCCGCCCTCGCGCAATTCCAAGAATTGGATAAACAGGAGACTGAGAATGCCCGTCGCAAAGCCCGGTGAAATCTGGTGGGTTGACCTTGGCATGGCAGCCAAGGTTCGCCCCTGTCTTGTCCTTACTAGCCAACCCAAGAGCGATGAGCTTGATGTCTATACCGTCGTTGCTCACACCACCGCTCCGCGTGGAAACCGATGGGAACTTCAAATTCCCAAACCATTTCTCGACTCCGAAGGAGTGTTCGACGTGCAACGAATCGCCACGGTTGCGAGCGTGAAGTTGGAACGCAGACTCGGCGTGCTGACAGAACCAGAAATGAACCAAGTGCTAGATGCGCTTGCGGAACGACTCAGTTTGTAAAGTAGCCGGAGCGCGGGCGTTCCCTCGCCCGCAGCGCTTCGCCAGACCAGCCGCCGCCGCTCCCTCCGCCAGCCTCGCTCCCCATTCCCGCGCTCGAAAGCGGTGCTGAAGCCACCGCAGTCCAAACGCTTCGCGCCCGCGCAACGGCCTCCAAACCTCGCGGAGCGTCTGGACTTCCGCCTTCGTTAAACTTCGGCGCGACGTATCGGCGCGTTCACCGCCGCTTTTCCCGCGCAAACCAAGTCGCACTCTTCATTTCGAGACGCCAGTAGATCACTGGCTGGCTTATCTGCTCCCATGCCTTTGAACACAATTTCCTTGAATTCCCGTCGCTTCGGGCAAACAGTCGTTTCAGATGCAGCCCGCCGCCACCAATTCTGTTTGGGAGATACTCTACAAAATCGGCTACTGGGGAGCGTTCGCCGCCATCATCATCTGGATTCTTTGGCGTTGGGCCAAAAACTCGGATGATCCGATGCATCTCATCTGCAAATGGCTTCTGACCGTGCCAGCCATCGTCTCATTGTTCTTTTTAGGGCGTTACCTCGACAAGAGCCTTGCTGGAGGATTGGATTATGGAGCGGCATTCATCAGCGTGATCTGGGCTGCGATCACGGGATTGTATCTGGCGATCCTTTGGCGCGGCAGCATCACGCGGGTCATCGCCAAACCTTTTGGCGCACTCTACGACGGCGGCGATGAGGAACTAGACCCGCAGGCGCTTTATTCTGTGGCCGAATCTAAACGCAGAAAGAGTGATTACTCCGGAGCCGTCGCTGACATCCGCAAACAACTTGAAAAATTTCCCACCGACTTCACCGGCCAGATCATGCTCGCCGAGATTCAGGCGGAACATCTCAATGACCTGCCCGCCGCCGAGATGATCATCCATCGTTTCTGCCAGCAACCCAATCACGCGCCGCGCAACATCGCTTACGCGCTCAACACGCTGGCAGATTGGCATCTGAAATTATCCGTGGATCCCGACTCGGCGCGCGAAGCATTGCAAAAGATCATTGAGCTGTTGCCGGGTACAGAGTTCGCCTTACTCGCAGAACAACGCATCGGACACCTCGCGACGCGTGAACACTTGATGGCATCGCATGATCGTCCACGCGTCGCGTTGCCCAAGGGCGTGCAAAATATCGGCCTCATGCAATCCTCGGCGCATCTCGCGCCCGTGGTCGCAGACGAAGCCAAGCGCGCGGAGGAATTGACCGCGCATCTGATTGAGCATCCGCAGGACACTGACGCGCGCGAACAACTCGCCGTTGTCTATGCCGATCACTACAAGCGCCTCGATATGGCGACGGATCAACTTGTCCAACTCATTGATCAACCGAACCAGCCCTCGCGAAATGTCATCCGCTGGTTGAACAAGCTCGCAGATTTGCAGGTGCGGCACGGCTGCGATTACGACACGGTCTGGCAAACGCTGTCGCGGATCATCGAGCGTTATCCGAACAACGCCGCCGCTGACATGGCGCGCAATCGTCTCGACCTGCTGCGGCTGGAAATGAAGGTCAAAGACGCCGCGCATACGGTGAAGCTCGGCGACTACGAACAGAATATCGGCTTGAAATACGGGCCGGGAAAAGGTGGCGTCTGAGTTTGGAAAACATTCAACGCTCAACATTCAACATCGAATTCAGAAAGGATCGTCGGTACGAGAGCCGTTGGAAGTTGGGAGTTGAATGTTTCTCCCCAAACCTGACCGTGAGCAATCCTTCACAGCCCTGTCGAAAGAACAATGGACTCCTGTGTGAATGAACCAACCGTCGAAGCCGTCGCGCCCAATCCGCTGCGAACGCTGCCGGGCACGGCGGAGTTTGCCGAGCTGTACGAGACGCACAGCAAGGCGGTGTATTTTCTCGCGTTGCGCTTTCTCGCCGACCCGCAGCGCGCCGAAGACGTCACGCACGATGTCTTTCTCAAGGTCTATCGCAAGCTGACGGATTTTCGTGGTGATTCATCCATCCGCACCTGGCTCTATCGCATCACGATCAACCATTGCCAGAACCTCAAGCAAAGCTGGCACAGCCGTAATCTCATCACCACAGCGGACGATGCCGTCTGGAACACAACCGCCGCGCCGACGGACTCGCCGCTCCGCGCGTTGGAAACCAAGGAGCTTGGCGAGCGCATCCAGAAAGCTCTGGCCGAACTCTCCGAAGAATATCGCCTCCTGTTGTTGCTCGTCGCCGACGAAGACATGAGTTACGACGAAGTCGCCACGCTCACTGAACAGTCTCCCGACGCAGTGCGCGGCAAGCTGCATCGCGCGCGAAAAGCCTTTGCCGCTGAATTTTCAAAAACTGCCTGAAGCCGTATGAAACACGAATCCAAACAACGCTCGCAGGAACAAGAGCAACTCGCCAACACCGCTTCGCAAAAAACCAACGAGCGTAAGTTCGCCACGGCAGAGGAGTTGTTGCGCCACGACGCGGAGCAAACTCAAGTCCCGCCCGTGATCGCCGAACGTCTGACCAAGTCCATCCAGAACCTGCCGCGTCCGGAGAAGACCTGGTGGGAACGCTTATTGAAACGGTGAATTGTCCCCACCCTCTCATCGCATCCTTTACCTTTATCTCCTGATTTCTACGGATGTGATTTCGCGTCTCCGTTGGTATGAGTCCGTACAAATAGGACAGGCTGATTTTTGACATTTTCTGGATGGTTGCCATGTTCGCAATGCAAACTCAATTGTGCTTCAGAAGCGCAATCCGACGAACAATTTTATGAACCATAGTTTTAGAACCACCGCAGCCATCATCACCTGCGCAACAATCATTTCCAATCTCATCAGCGCGCAAGCTGCAGTCATCACCGACTCCCACATCGTCGCGATTCCGTCGGGAGTCACAGGCTCAGGAAACGGAACTATTGACCTTCGGCTGTTCACTTATTCCGGGTCTGAAATCCAAAATAATTCAGGACTGTTCAACGGCGACAACGGCAACAACAGTCTTCCCCAAG
>JANPGI010000390.1:0-1814 GCA_031423875.1 Verrucomicrobiota bacterium
GCTTCGCTGTGCGCAACTCAGGCGTGAACGCGGTCGTTGAGTCTGTCGGCGATCACGGCTGCGAATATATGACCGGCGGTCGCGTGGTGATTCTCGGCAAAACCGGGCGGAATTTCGCGGCGGGCATGTCAGGCGGAATCGCTTACATCCTCGACGAGGCCGGAGATTTTGCTGGCCGTTGCAACATGGAACTCGTGGCGTTGGAGAAGGTGACGGAGACGGATGAGATCGAAGAGTTGTGGAAGCTTATCCAACGTCATCAGACTTACACCAAGAGCGAACGGGCGGCGATGATCTTGGCCGACTGGAAAAACTTTGTGCCGAAGTTTGTGAAGGTGATGCCGCAGGATTATGCGCGCGTCTTGAAGGAATTGAAATTAGCTCACAATAAGGGATTGACTGGCGATGATGCTGTGATGGCCGCGTTCGAAGCCAACGTGGCGAGTGGACACTGATCGCCAAAATCATTTAGAACCGAACCAAAAATAAAATGGGAGACCCAAAAGGATTCTTAAAATTTACGCGTGAGTTGCCGAAAGATCGCTCCCCGCTAGGGCGCGTCGCGGACTACAAGGAGTTTCACGAGCACATGCCGGAAGCCGACCTGAAGAAGCAGGGCGCGCGTTGCATGGATTGTGGGATTCCGTTCTGCCACACGGGCCAGCTCGTGAGTGGCATGGCGAGCGGTTGCCCGATTCACAATCTCATTCCCGAATGGAACGATCTCGTTTATCGCGGACTGTGGAAAGAAGCGCTCGACCGCCTGCACAAGACGAACAACTTCCCGGAGTTCACGGGTCGCGTCTGTCCTGCGCCGTGCGAAGGCTCTTGTGTGCTCGGCATGAACGCGCCTGCGGTCACGATCAAGAACATCGAGGTCAGCATCATTGATCACGGTTGGGAAAATGGTTGGGTTGTTCCCGAAACGCCGAAAAAACGTACGGGCAAGACGGTTGCCGTCATCGGTTCTGGCCCGGCGGGCTTGAGCGCGGCGGCGCAACTCAACAAGGCGGGACATTTCGTCACTGTGTTTGAGCGCGCGGATCGTCCCGGTGGCTTGCTCATGTATGGCATCCCCAACATGAAGCTCGACAAGAAAGAAGTCGTGCTGCGCCGGATCGAGTTGCTGGAGAAGGAAGGCGTGAAGTTTGTCTGCAACACCGAGGTCGGCAAGAATCTGTCTGCCGAAAAGTTGCTTAAGGATTTTGATGCGGTGATTCTCGCGACGGGCGCGACCAAGCCGCGCGATCTACCGATTCCGGGCCGCGAATTCAAAGGCATTCATTTCGCGATGGAGTTTTTGACCGCGAACACCAAGGCGGTTTTGGATTCGCACAAGAACGGTGGTTTCATTGATGCCACGGGCAAGGACGTCGTCGTCATCGGCGGTGGCGATACGGGCACGGACTGCGTCGGCACTTCGATGCGGCATGGATGCAAGTCGCTCGTGCAGCTTGAGATCATGGCGCAGCCGCCGCTCGAACGCGCTGCGAACAATCCGTGGCCCGAATGGCCGAAGACCTACAAGATGGATTACGGTCAGGAGGAAGCGGAGGCTAAGTTCGGCAGCGATCCGCGCGTGTATCTCAAGACGGCGACGAAGTTCGAGGCGGACGCCAATGGTCACGTCAAAGCGGTTCATGTCGTGGATGTGGTGTGGAAGGCGAACGATAAAGGTCAATTTGGTCCGCAGCCCGTTCCCGGAACGGAAAAAGTTTTGCCTGCGCAACTCGTGTTGCTGGCGATGGGTTTCCTTGGACCGGAACAACCGTTGCTAGAAGCCATGAACATCGAACGTGACCCGCGCTCGAATG
>JANPGI010000391.1:0-1764 GCA_031423875.1 Verrucomicrobiota bacterium
CCGAAACCCCGCCCGACTGGGAGCAACTCCACCCCGTCCTCGACGACGCCATGTCCGAACTGGACGACAGCGACCGCGACGCCGTGTTGCTCCGCTATTTCAAGAACCACAACCTCCGCACCGTCGGCGCCACCCTCGGCATCAGCGACGATGCGGCGCAAAAACGCGTGAGCCGCGCCGTGGAACATTTGCGCGAATTCTTTGCCAAACGCGGCGTCACCGTCGGCGCGAGCGGACTTGCTGTAGTCATCTCCGCCAATGCCGTTCAAGCCGCGCCGGTGGGATTGGCCCTTACCATTTCCACCGCCGCCGCGCTGACCGGAACAACGCTCGCCACCACCGCAACTGTAACTGCCACCAAAGCCATCGCCATGACTGCACTTCAAAAAACCCTCGTCACCGCCACCATCGCCGTCCTGGCTGGAGTGGGAATCTACGAAGCCCGCCAAGCCGCGCAACTGCGCGAACAAGTTCAAACACTCCAACATCAGCAAACGCCGCTGGCGGAGCAAATCGAGCAGTTGCAGAGTGACCGAGACGAAACCACACGCCAACTCGCATCCATTCGTGAGGAAAATGAACGTTTGAATCAGAATAACGGCGAACTACTTAAATTGCGGGGTGAAGCAGGATTGTTTCGGAAAGGGAACAATGACGCTGCAAAACTAAACGACGAAAACCTGAAGCTTAAGCGAAAGCTCGCCGAACTTGAAGGCATGTGGAGATTCACCACCAATGCCCCGCAGTTCAAGAATCCATTCTTCGCGCGAGATGGATGGGTAGATCAAGGCACAGCAGAACCGCTCGATGCTCTGCAAACTATGCTTTGGGCAATAAAGCAGGATGATAATGGGAAACTTGCTCAGCTGGTGTCCCGCACAGACGATTCGCAGACAATCGATTCGTTACTTCTTCCAAAACAATTTTGGAATAGAGTTACCGGAGTTCAAATCGTGGATATTCAGATAACCTCAAGCGGCAGGGCCATTATCGGTACGATCCTGCAAAAGCAAAGGTCCCCAAATAGTTCTCCCGGCAGTCCATACGAAAATCCGGCTCTCGAAACCTATCGTAACTCTGAACAATCAATGCGCCGGTGGTTCTTTGTGCAAACAAATGGTCAGTGGCTTATCACCGGCGGCGGCTGAATCTCAAAGGAGGTCTGGCCCGCCAGGTATTTCAATCGGAGCGCGGCTGTGTCTGAAAGACCAGCCGCAGCACTCCGCATGAAGCTTAGGCACGAGAACCTTCCAAGGCTTCTTCACTTATCACAGGCTGCGACTGGTGCTGCGCACACAGTCGCGCTCCTTGTCAATCACGCTTTCGGGGCGAGCGTAGCCACCGGCTGCTTCACCTTCAACTCGATGTGCAGGTCGCGGAGTTGTTTGGGCTCGACGGTGCTGGGCGAGTCGGTCATCAGGCAAGTGCCTTTCGCGGTTTTCGGGAACGCGATGACATCGCGGAAGATTTAACTTACGCCGTACCGTTTGCTGGCTTCTTTCAAAGACATCGTGGCAGCATTGCCTTCTTCGGCTTTGGCAGCGCGAAGGTCTTGCAAATCTTCGTAGTCAGCCAATGCTTCGGTGATCGCTAGGTACTCTTCGTAGGGAAGAACGGCGAATTCATTGCGCCCATTCTTTTTGAGAATTTCTGGATGTAGTTCGATCATATCATTTCCTAGCGATAAACGTCCCGCCGATGCCGGACACGATACACGATGACGCGATTGCCATCCACCTCGAAAAGGACGCGATAATCGCCGAC
>JANPGI010000392.1:0-5765 GCA_031423875.1 Verrucomicrobiota bacterium
CGCAAAGGAAGAAGGCATCCTTGTCGGCATCTCCACGGGTGCAAACGTGACCGCCGCCATCGAAGTCGCCAAACGCCCTGAAAACAAGGGCAAGATCATCGTCACCATCGCCTGCTCCACGGGTGAACGCTACCTCAGCACGGCGCTCGCAGCGGATGCGCGAGCGGCAGTCGGAGGCTGATCATCTGTAACTTCATAAAACTGCCGGGCGCGGGAAACTGCGTCCGGCAGTTTTTATTTCAGCCTACTTCATTCGGGGTTGTCCCGAAAATCTCCCGCCCGTTCGTTTGACTCATCTGCCTGCGGTTTGCTACCGTGCGCGTTCCTAAAACCGCATGGAATACAAAGACACACTCAATCTCCCGCGCACGGACTTCGCGATGAAGGCCGACCTTGTCACGCGCGAACCCGAACGCCTCAAGAAGTGGGAGGCCGCAAATCTTTACGCGAAGATTCAAGCCTCACGCGCCACTGCGGAGAAATTTGTCCTGCACGACGGCCCGCCGTTCGCCAACGGCGATGTCCACATCGGCACCGCGCTCAACAAGATTCTCAAGGACATCATCATCAAGTATCAGACCTTGCGCGGCAAAAACGCGCCTTACATCCCCGGCTGGGATTGTCACGGGCTGCCGATTGAGTTCAAGGTCTCCCAAGACATGCGCAAGGCTGGCGACACCTCCGCCGACGCCTCCACCATCCGCAAAGCCTGCGATGCCTACGCACGCAAATACATTGATCTCCAGCGCACGCAATTCAAACGCCTCGGCGTGCTCGGCGATTGGGAGAATCCCTATCTCACGCTGAACAAGGAATACGAAGCCGACGAGCTGCGCCTGTTCGCGGACATCGTCGAGAAGGGTTTCGTCTATCGCGGCAAGAAGCCGGTGTATTGGAGCATCCCGTGTCGCACCGCGCTCGCGGAAGCGGAAGTTGAATATGCCGATCACGTCAGCCAAAGCGTGTTTGTGAAATTCCCCGTCGTCGGCCGGCCCGGCGTGAATATCGTCATCTGGACGACCACGCCGTGGACGCTGCCTGCAAATCTAGCCGTGGCCTACAACTCCACGTTCAGCTACTCGCTCGTGCAGGTCGGCGAGGAACAATTCATCGTGTCCGCGATGCTGCTCTCCGTCGTAGCCGAGAAATGCGGCTGGCAGGATTACCAGATCGTCCGCAGCCTCGATGGTGAGCATCTCAAGTCGCTCGAATACCAACACCCGTTCTGCAATCGCACCGGGAAACTTTTCTCCGGCGACAACTTTGTCACCAACGATACCGGCACAGGCTTCGTTCACATCGCACCCGGCCACGGTCTGGACGACTACAACATCGGTCGCCAAAACGGTCTGCCCATCTACTCGCCCGTCAACGACGACGGCGCACTCGCGCACTCGAACGAGTTGCCCGTGGAGCAACAGATGCCCGCCGAGATGCTCGGCAAATCCATCCTGGAAAAACACGGCAAGAGCGATGCGAATGAAGCCGTGTTGCACGAACTGCGCGTCCGCAAGGCGCTGTTGCATCAGGAGAATTATCATCACAGCTACCCGCATTGCTGGCGCAGCAAGACACCCGTCATCTTCCGCGCGATGGATCAGTGGTTCATCAAGATTGATCACGATAATTTCCGTAACCAAGCCCTCGCCGAGATTGACCGCGTGAGTTGGATTCCCGACTGGGGTGTGAATCGCATCAAAGGCGCGGTGCAATCGCGACCTGACTGGTGCATCAGCCGCCAGCGCACTTGGGGCGTGCCGATTCCTGCGTTCTATGACGCGAACAGCAACCCGATTCTCGACGCCCAAATCGTCCGCAACGCCGCTGACCTCATCGAGAAATACGGCTCAAACATCTGGTTCGAGAAAACCGTCGCGGAACTTTGGGCGCTTGTGAAACCTGCGAACTGGAGCGGTGCAGAGGCTGTCGCCAAATCCAATGACACTCTCGACGTGTGGATTGATTCAGGCAGCTCGTCGCGCGCCGTGCTGATGCGTCGCGAGGAGCTTTCCCATTCCGCACTCCGCACTCCGCACTCCGCACTCAACTGGCAGGCTGACGTTTATTTGGAAGGCAGCGATCAGCATCGCGGCTGGTTTCAATCGTCGCTGTTGCTCTCGCTCGCGGGCAACGGCGCGGCGCCGTTCAAGACTGTGCTCACGCACGGTTTCATGGTGGACGCTGACCGCGAGAAGATTTCCAAGAGCAAACAAGGCGCTTACGAGAAACCGCAGACCGCCGAAGCCTACGTGAAGAAATATGGCGCGGACGTCGTGCGGCTCTGGGTGGCGTCGCAGGATTATCGCAGCGACATCGTCGTGAGCGAGGAGCGCATCAACAAAGTCGGCGAGACGTATCGCGGCATCCGCAACGCGCTGCGCTACCAACTCTCGAACCTCTACGACTTCGATCCCGCGAAGCACACCGTGGCCGACGACCAATTGACGGGACTGGATCGCTGGATTCTCTGCGAGTTCGCGAAGCTCGAAGCCGAAGTTCTAGCGGCTTACGACAAATACGAGTTCCACGTCGTCTATCAAAAGGTCAGCCAGTTCATCGCTGTGGAATTGTCCTCGATCTACCACGATGTCATCAAAGACCGGATGTACACCGACGCTGCAAACTCCACACGCCGTCGCTCCACGCAGACAGCACTGCATCGCATCGTGACCAGCTTGTGCCAGATGCTCGCGCCGATGCTGGCGTTCACGGCAGATGAGGCGTGGGAATTCATTCCGGGCAAGACAGCCGATTCAGTTCACGGCGCGACGTGGAAGCCATCCGGTTTTGCCCGCAAGGAATCCGAAGGCGAATCGTGGAAGAATCTTTTCATACTTCGTGAGCTGGCGTTGCCTGAACTGGAAAAGGCGCGTCAGGCAAAACAGATCGGCAAGTCGCTCGAAGCGAAGCTGACCGTGAACGGCAAGGGCGCGCTGCTGCTGGATGCGCGACTGAATCTCGATTCGTTGCGCGAACTGCTCAACGTCTCCCAGGTGCAGTTGAATGATGAGGGTGGTGAAACAGTATTCGCAACGGTGAGCAAAGCCGACGGCCAGAAATGCGAGCGCTGCTGGCATTGGGAAACTGAAGTCGGCACGAACGCGGAGCATCCGACGATTTGCGGGCGCTGCGTGGAAGCTGTGAAACCATTCAGCAAAGCGTAGCGGCGGTCGGCAGCCCGCCGGTGACTTTCATCGTTGCGGCGTTCTGCCGAGACGCCGCTACGCCCGCACAACAATCATCCACACGCCCCACGCTGCAAGAAGGACGCCTGCGACTTTGCCGGCAAGCAGGCCGTTTGGCACTGCCTTTTCCAGCAGCACGAACACCGTGAGGATGGCGATCCACCACATGTTCATCACGCCTGCGACGAACAGTAGCGCCATGAGAAACCAGCAGCAGCCCGTGCAATAAGCGCCGTGTTTCAACCCCATGAGCAGCGCGCCGGATTTGCCTTCGCGCCAGTCTGTCATCAGGAAACTCAGCGGTGAGCGGCAATGTTTAAGACACGCGTGCTTGAGCGGCGTCCATTGGAACAGCCCGGCAACAATCAGCAGCGCGCCGCCGAGAATCGGACTCGTGCTGACCATCAGTGGCGACAGCAACGCCTTGGCGTGAAGAATCCACTGCGCCAGCGCTGCCAGCGCGCTGAAGCCCGTCCACACGATCAGGTAGCCCAGCAGAAAAATTCCCGTCGGCACAAACGGACGCTCCTGTTCGCGGCGTTTGCGTTGCACCAGCGCAAAGGTGAGGATCATCGGCGCGGCGGACGGGATCATCATGGCCACCATCATCTCTGCCCACATCAGGAAGAGCGGGAGCAAAGTTCCGACGGACCACGGCGTGGTGTCCGGCCCGGACATTTTCATTCCGGCACAATGGCAGACGCCCGTGGAATACATCGCCCGCGCTTCGTAAACCATGTAGCCCCACGCCAGCAATGTGATGGCTCCCAGCGCGGCGATGACCACGAGGCGGTCGCGTTTAAGGATGGTTTCCATGCGCGACTGGATATGTCTGCAAATTCCGGATGTACCAGGGACGGGTTGCTCCGGTCAGTTGTTGTATTTGATCTGCGTGACAAACGCCGCCTTGTTCGGCCATGAAAAATTCAGCTCTCCCGCGCTGACACGCAGTTCCCGCGCGGAGACACACTCGGCCTTCTGGAAGATGAAGCCCGTGACGTGATTGATGCTCACGGATTCGGCCTCGCCCGTCACCGGATTCTTGATGGGTTCGGTCGCGACATCCATCGCACTGCCGACCCTGACGCTGCTGTTGCGCCCGTTTAAGTTGAACTGGAGGGGCACGAACATCGGCTCCTGAATCTTCGAGAACGTCGTGACAATGATTTCAAATGGCAGGCCGCCCTGTTGTCCGCTGGCGATCTGGAGCAGGGCGTCGCGTTGTTGCGGGTTGGCGCGTTCGTCGAAAAACAACTGCACCGTGCCGTTGCCTTCGTGGATGGCCTTGGGCCAGCGCGCCGCAAAGGCGAAGCCGAGTCCGTCCAGTTTCACGTCGCCGAAGCTGCCCTTGTTGATCCGCCACGCGCCCATGCCTTCGCAATATCCGAGCGTGGGCGGCGCGGAAAATTCACACGGGCAGCCGTAGTCGCAGTTGCAAGCCTGGAGATAATCCGCCTCGATGATCCATTTGGTTTTGGTCGCACTCATGGTTTTCCTTTCTCTTGGTTGAAAACGTCCGGTGTGTACGTCTGTGGGTGACGGATGAAACGTAGCACCACCATTACAGACGACAATCCTAATAATCATTTTTACATAACGCCGCCGCGCCGCACCCAGCGCTTCTGCCCGGCACCGCAGCCAACCGATCCCGATACACCAGCCCGCTGTTGCTGGACGCAAAGCTGAATCTTGATTTGCGGCGCGGAAAATAATCTCGCCTCCGTCCGCCACATTTCGCATCATTCTCCTGAGTTTTTCGCGGGAGAATCCCCCCGTTTTACATGAAAGCCAAAATCATTATCACACCCAAGAAAGCCGTGCTTGATCCGCAGGGCAAAACCGTCCAGACCGCCCTAGAACACATGGGCTACACCGGCGTCACCGGCGTCCACATCGGCAAATACATCGAGATTGACCTCGCGCCCGGCACGGACAAGGCGGCGGCGGCGAAAGCCTTGAATGAAGCCGCGCACAAGCTGTTGAGCAATCCGGTGATTGAGGACTACAAACTCGAAATCGAATGAATTCCCTGCTGGCGAGACTGAAAGGGTGCAGGGGAGAAAAGGTGAAAGGGAGCATACACACTACTCCCCCTTTCACCTTTTCTCCCTTTCTCCCCAGCGGCCCCGCCAGCAACCCGACCATCCGAACCTAATGAACTTTTCAGTCTTACAGTTCCCCGCCAGCAACTGCGACCAGGACGCCGTCCACGCCGTCCGCCTGCTCGGCCATTCCGCGCGGCTCGTCTGGCACAAGGACGCCTCGCTCGGCGACACCGATTGCGTCATCGTGCCCGGCGGTTTCAGCTACGGCGATTACCTGCGCTGCGGCGCGATCGCCCGGTTCAGCCCCGTGATGCAGGCCGTGAAACAATTCGCCGACAACGGCGGCCTCGTCCTCGGCATCTGCAACGGTTTCCAAGTCCTGACCGAAGCCGGTCTGCTGCCCGGCGCGCTCATCCGCAACCGCGACCTGCAATTCCACTGCGAAAACATTTTCCTCAAGACCGCCACGAACGATTCACCGTTCACCAGCCAGATTCCGGCGGGAAAAATTCTCCGCGTGCCCATCGCCCACGGC
>JANPGI010000393.1:0-1791 GCA_031423875.1 Verrucomicrobiota bacterium
TGATTCGTCTGACCGAGCGGCAAATAGGATTCAATGAACCCGGCGTAGATCGTCAGCCCTTTCGCATCCCACACCCGCGCATCAGCAGGCGCGGCGATATTTTTCCCCACCGCTTCGATGTATCCATCGCGGATGATAACCGTCGCGCCATCGAGCGTTTCGCCAGGCTTAACAACCACCTTGCCGCCAACCAGTGCGTGAACTCCCACTGGGCGCGGGCGAAAACCGGGAGAGAGAATTTCACCCGATGCCGTGAGCATCACGCTGAACAAAACCGAACAAAGTAAAACTCCGAACCCGATTCGGAGTTGCAGAAACGATTGGCCGTGCATGTCGGCAGACGATAGGGATTGAAATCGCGGATGACAAGGGCGTGCGATTGCCACGCACGTACACGAAAGTGGTTTCTGCACTGGCATCCCCGGATTGTTTCATGCAGATTGTTTGTGTCGGTAACAAATCCTGAATTATGAGCAACGCCCCTGTCACTCTCGCTCGCGATGTCGAAGCCGCCGTTGTCCCCGTCGGCACGAAGGTCACCTTGATGAAAGGTGAAGAGGCGCACATCACCCAATCTCTCGGCGGCAGTTACACAGTCGTCGTCAACGGCAACATGTTTCGCATCGCGGACAAGGACGCCGATGCGCTCGGCCTCGAAGTCGTCAAACCCACCACCGCCAAGTTGAGCGGCCCGGTCACGCAGGAGGCTTTGGAAAAACAAGTCTGGGAATCGCTCAAGACGTGTTACGATCCGGAAATCCCTGTCAATGTCGTTGACCTCGGGTTGATCTACGATTGCCACCTCACGCCCATCGGCAACGACTGCTACAAAGCCGACGTGAAGATGACGCTCACCGCGCCCGGTTGCGGCATGGGTCCGGTGCTCGCGCAGGATGTGCAAAACAAACTCATCTCGCTTGAACCGATTGACGAAGCCAACGTGGAACTCGTCTGGGATCCGCCGTGGAATCAAGGCATGATGACCGAGGCGGCAAAACTGCAACTTGGGCTGATGTAAAGCCACAGATTGAACACGGATGAGGGAAAATGGATCAGTGTTCAATCCGTGTTTCATCCGTGGCTAAAAGATTCCATGAATAGAACCGTTGACTGGACCAAACTCCGCGCGGACTTCCCGATCCTGGACCAAAAAGTCCACGGCAAGCCGCTGATCTATTTCGACAACGCCGCCACGTCGCAGAAACCGCGCGCGGTGATTCAGGCGCTCGTGAATTACTACGAACGCGACAATGCCAACGTCCATCGCGGTATCCACGAGTTAAGCACGCGTTCCACCACAGCGTTTGAAAACGCTCGCGCCCGCGCCGCGAAATTCATCAACGCCCGCAGCGCTGATGAAATCATCTGGACGCGTGGCACCACTGAAGCCATCAACCTCGTCGCCAGCACTTGGGGCGCGAAACATCTCAAGCCCGGCGACGTCATCCTGCTCACCGAAGCCGAGCACCACAGCAACATCGTTCCGTGGCAATTGCTCGCGCAAAAGACCGGCGCGAAAGTCGCCTACATACCCGTCACCGGAGACGAAGGCACGCTTAATCTCTCGAAACTCGATTCGCTGCTCACGTCGCAGGTGAAGCTGCTCTCAATGGTTCACATCTCGAACTCAATGGGCGTCGTGAATCCCGTCGCCGACCTTTGCGCTCGCGCGCGTGAGCTTGGCATCGTCACGCTCGTGGACGGCGCGCAAAGCGCCGGGCACATGCCCGTGGACGTGCAAGCCATCGGCTGCGATTTCTTCGCGTTCAGCGGCCACAAGATTTGCGGTCC
>JANPGI010000394.1:0-11263 GCA_031423875.1 Verrucomicrobiota bacterium
CATTACAAGATCGCGGTGAAGGATTTCATCCAGCTCGGCGCGTCGCCGCGCGCGACGATCGCGCTCACGCTGGCGGCCAAGGCCTATGCGTTCCTGAAAGGCCGCGGCTACGTCACGCCGCAGGACGTGAAAAGCATCGGCATGGACGTGTTGCGCCACCGCGTGGCCATCACCTACGAAGCCGAGGCCGAGGAAAAGACCAGCGAAACGGTCATCCAGAAAATCTTTGATGAACTGCCTGTGCCGTAAGGAGCAAAATGAAATCTAAATTGGGCCTCTGCTTGCTCCTCGTAGTAACTGGTTGCGCAACTTCGCCCTTTGAGAAGACGCTGAATCTCGACGCGGCGAAATCGCCATTTAGTTTTCGCGCGGCTAAAGGTTCGATTGAAAAAATCCAAATCCCGAAAGATTCAAAAGCTGAACAGAATGTCTACGAATGGCTGAAGGCAAACTCGACAAATTGGAAAATCACCTACATCACTTACGCCCCAAATAAAGTTATTCGAGGACAAAACTTTGATCTGAATTTTTTGAACGGTGGCGTCATTTTGAATTTCAGCCCAAGCGGCAATTCCGGCGATTGGCGACAATACTGGAAACCAATTAGTGAAAAGGATTCTAAGTTTCTAAAGGAATTGGAAAGAGAAATTAGCCCATGATTCCCCGCGAGATTCTCAAAAAAATCCGGCAGATCGAGCTGCGCACGAACCGTATCGTGACCGAAACGCTCGCAGCCTTTTCATTTCAGCCGTCGCCGCAGTTCGGCAGGATTCCGCGCGCCATGAAAAACGGACGCCACGTTGATGGCATCCAATTCAATCGAATAGTAAATGCTGTATTTGTGAAATCTTTTGAGAGCTGCTTTGTGAGTGTAGGACGAGGCGAGGCGAAATCTTTCAGGGAATTTCAAAATTTGCTGGAGAGTGGCGTTGACTTCGATTCTGAATTCTTCACCCAAGCCGGGACGTTGCGCTTCATACCACGCCACCGCATCTTCAAATTCCAAGCGGGCGAGTGGCGCATAGATGATTGCGCGTTTCATGCCTTGCGGCTTTTAAGACGTTCGTGGAGTTCGGCCTGCACCGTTTCCCACGGAATGCCGCGTTCGGGATGTCGCCGCAGTTCTTCCGCGCGACGGTCAAACTCGGCGAGTTGTTCCGGCGTGGGTTCGTTGTCGAACTTTTCGCGGAGATGCTCGAATACTTCACGTTGTGCTTCAAACGGAAGTTTTTCAACTTGCTCCATAACTTGCGTTGCACTCATGGCGGCAATTTACTCCGTTGGTTTGCGCGTGCAAGCAGACTTTTCCCCATCACGCATCACGCATCACGCATCACGCCACCTATGATTCCCCGCGAGATTCTCAAAAAAATCCGGCAGATCGAGCTGCGCACGAACCGCATCGTGACCGAAACGCTCGCGGGTCAATACCATTCCGTCTTCAAAGGCCAGGGCATGAACTTCGACGAGGTGCGCGAATACCAGCCCGGCGACGACGTACGCGCGATTGACTGGAACGTCACCGCGCGGATGAACCATCCGTTTATCAAGAAGTTCGTCGAGGAGCGCGAACTCACGCTCATGCTCGTCGTGGACGTGAGCGGCTCGGGCCTGTTCGGCTCGCGCGACCAGTCCAAACGCGAACTCGCCGCCGAGATCGCCTCCGTGCTCGCCTTCTCCGCCATCCGCAACAACGACAAGGTCGGCCTCATCCTCTTCAGCGACGAGGTGGAGAAATTCATTCCGCCGCGCAAAGGCCGCAGCCACGTCCTGCGCGTCATCCGTGAAGTATTGTTCTTCGAGCCCAAGCGGCGCGGGACGGATTTGAACACAGCGCTGGAATTTCTGCTGCGAGTGCAATCGCACAAGGCCGTCGCCGTCGTGGTGTCGGACTTCATCGGTTCACCCGCAGAAACAATGAGCGCGAGCCGAAGCAAGCTGCGTCCGCAAATGATGTTGCTCGAATCGCTGGCTCAAGCGTCGTTCACGATGCTCAAGCAAGTGAATCGCCGCCACGATGTCGTCGCCGTGCAAATCACCGATCGTTACGAACTGGAATTGCCCGCGCTCGGTCGTCTGGTCCTGCGTGATGCCGAGACCGGCGAAGTCATCGAGATCAACACGGGCGACGCCCGCAAGCGGCAGGCGTTCACCGAACGTCAAACCAAAGCGCAGACGGACACGGCGCGACTGTTCCGCTCAGCGGGGATTGACTCGATTCAGTTACGCACGGATCAACCCTACGGCGTAGCGCTGGCCAAATTTTTTGAGACGCGGGAGAAACGGAGGCGGCACGGATGAATCTTCAGGAACAAAGAATGTTTAACGACCGCCCTCACCCTAACCCTCTCCTCCGGGGAGAGGGAACAGGATGTGAACGCTTTGAAAATTTCGGAAGATCATCTGGAAAATCCAGCCGCAAGTTATCAAGAGAGACGGCGAACGGTTCTCCCTCTCCCGGGGAAGATGGCCGGGGTGAGGGCGAGCGTTTCCACTAACTCATGGCCACGAACCAAACAGCTTCAGTCGCCAACGCGACGGACATCCGCGACATCGCGCCGCCGGTGGAGATCGCCAATCCGTGGGCGTGGCTCTGGTGGGCGCTTGCGGCGTCAGCACTGATCGCATTTGTCGTCCTGATTCAGCAATGGTTGAAACGACGAAAAAGGATCGCCTCCATCGTGGTTGAAATCCCCGCGCACGAACGCGCTCGCCGAAAACTTGAAGCAGCTCTCGATCTTTACGATCAACCCAAACCGTTTTGCGTGGTTGTGTCGGACGCGGTGAGGCTTTATCTGGAGGAACGATTCGGGCTGCGCGCGCCGGAGCGAACCACCGAGGAGTTTCTCTCCGACCTGAGCAAGAGCGCGTCGCTCACGGAGTCGCAGAAGGAGTCGCTCAAGGAATTTCTTTCCGCGTGCGACATGGTGAAGTTCGCCAAGTACGAACCGCAGCGTCCGGAGTTGGAGACGCTTTACAACTCGGCGTTGCGTTTGATCGAAGAAACTGAACCAGTCGAAGTCTCAAGTCTCAAGTCTCAAGCCCAAAGTCCGCAACCCGCATGACTTTCGCGTATCCATATTTGCTTTTGCTGCTCCTGTTGTTGCCGCTTGCCGCGTGGCTGAAAGGCCGACGCGGCAAACCGGCGGCGTTTGTCTATTCGTCAGTGCAATTGCTGCGTGGCGTTCAAGACGTTACCAAGTCAAACGCCGGAAGCATTCTCGTCGCCCTGCGCTGGCTGGCGCTGGCGTTGTTCATCATCGCGCTCGCGCAACCACGCCTCACCAAGTTCGACACCACCAAAGCCACGGCCAGCGGCGTGGACATCGTGGTGGCCTTCGATTTGTCCGGCAGCATGGCGGCGGAAGATTTTGAAATCCGTGGTGAGCGCGTGAACCGGGTGAAGATGGCGAAAAGCGTGTTGGAAACTTTCATCGCCAAACGTCCAAGTGATCGTATCGGACTTGTTGCCTTTGGAACGCAGGCTTATATCGCGTCACCCATCACGCTGGATCACGATTTTCTGTTAAAAAATCTGGAACGGATGGATTTGAACACGATCAATGGGAATCAAACTGCCATCGGCTCGGCCTTGAGCACAGCGGTGAATCGCCTGCGCGAGTTGAAGTCTAAGAGCAAGATCGTGATTCTGATGACAGACGGACAGAACAATGCGGGCAAGATTGATCCCCTCACGGCTGCCGAAGCAGCAAAGGCGCTCGGTGTTAAATGCTACACCATCGGCGTCGGCACGCGCGGGCAAGCGCCAATGCCCGGCACAGACATGTTCGGTCGGCGCGGCTATCAGATGGTCGCCGTGGACATTGATGAGGATACGCTGACAAAGATCGCAGACATGACCGGCGGCAAATACTATCGCGCCGACAACGCTGACAACTTTGCCCGCATTTACTCCGAGATTGATAAACTTGAAAAGACTGAAGCTGATGTGAAGAAGTTTGCGCAACACACGGAGTTATTTGCTTGGCTCATCGCGCTCGGCATCGTGGCATTGACGGCGGAGGTTGTGTCGGGACAAACCATCTTAAGGAGACTGCCATGACTTTCGCTTACGGACATATTCTCTGGTCGCTGCTAATTGTTCTGCCAGCGTTGGTGGTGTTTTTCTGGTGGGCGTGGCGCGAGAGGCAGCGGCTGATGACGCAATTCATTCAGGCGCGTTTGTTGCCTGGGCTGACATCGGGCGTTTCGCCGACTCGGATGAAGGTGCGCTTTGCCTTGATCACTATCGCATTTGCCTTGTTGCTCATTGCCCTTGCGCGACCGCAGTGGGGTTTTGACTGGCAGGAATCCAAGCAGAAGGGTTTGGATATCGTGGTGGCGATTGACACTTCAAAGTCCATGCTGGCCGAAGACATCGCGCCAAACCGCTTGCAACGCGCCAAACTCGCCGCGCTTGATTTGATGCAGCAGGCCAAGTCGGATCGGCTCGGTCTGGTGGCGTTCGCAGGCGGCGCATTCTTACAATGTCCGCTGACGATTGACGACAATGCGTTCAAGCAAAGTGTCGAGACGCTGGACGTAAATATCATTCCCCAAGGCGGCACGGCAGTGGCTGAAGCCATCAACACTGCGTTGGGCGCATTCAAGGAGGGCGACAATTTCAAAGTCCTTGTGCTGTTTACCGATGGTGAAGACAACGACGAGAACGCCGTCGCTGCCGCCGAAGCTGCGGCAAAGGAGGGCATGAAGATTTTCACCATCGGCATCGGCACGGCGGAGGGTGAACTCTTGCGCGTGAAGGACGCGAAGGGTAGAACCGATTACATCCGTGATGAAGATGGCAACGTGGTGAAGTCGCGGCTGAACGAAGCTTTGTTACAACAAATCGCTGGAGCTACTGACGGCGGATTCTATCTGCCGATGCGCGGCGCGAAGACGATTGATACGCTGTACGAGAAAGGACTCGCGCCGCTGCCGAAGTCAGAGGGACAGGAGAAATTGGTGAAGCGGATGCACGAGCGTTATCACTGGCCGCTCGGTGTGGCGATCGTGTTATTACTCGTGGAAATGCTGATGCCGGAGCGCGGCAGGAAAAAGAAAGTAATCAGTGGAGACGACCGCCCTCACCCCGGCCCTCTCCCCCAGGAGAGGGAGAAACACTCGATTATCACGCGTGAAACGGTTGCGCTCGGTTTAATGATCGGCCTACTGATGCCAATGACAGCGTCAGCTTCGTCCGCCAGCGCATTAAAAGATTACAGCACCGGCAACTTCACGAATGCCTTGACGGAATACGAGCGGTTGTTGAATGAGCAAACACTGAAGCAAAAGCCAGAAGACCCGCGTCTGCATTTCAACGCGGGCACGGCGGCGTATCGCGCCACGAATTACTCCGTCGCCATCCAGCACTTCAACGCCGTGCTGACTGCTAAGGACATCCGTCTGCAACAGTCGGCTTACTACAATCTCGGCAACACGCATTTCCGCCTCGGCCAACAGGCGGAGGATTTGGACAAGCTGGAGGAAGCGTGGAATGAAGCCATCAAACAGTTTGATCACGCTGTCGCGCTGGACAAGACGGACGAAAACGCCGCGTTCAATCTGGCTTTCGTTAAAGAAGGCTTGGAGCAGATCAAACAATTCAGGGAAGCGATGCGCCGCGCGAAGAGTGATGCGGACTCGGCTGTGCGGCAGAAGAATTATCGTCGTGCTGTGGAGATCATGGATGCGCTGATCCAAAACCAGATCGCAGCGAAACAATTTCAAGAGTTCACCAAAAAACTGAAGGATATAGATGCGATTGTCACTCCTCCTCAGCCTTAGCCTCCTGCTGATTTTGTCGCTGCCCGCCCGAGCGCAACTCGCGCCCGCCGATGATTTTTTCCACGGCGGCGCGCGGCATTATCTTTCAAACAACATTCCCGCCGCGCTTCAAACCGTCACCAACGGCCTGCAACTTTACCCACAAGATGAGAAATTGAAAAAGCTGTATGAGTTATTGAACCAGCAACAACAGGATCAGAAAGATCAACAGCAGGATCAAAAGGACGAGAAGAACCAAGATCAGAAGCAAGACCAGAAAAAGCAGGACGATAAGAAGGATCAACAATCCAAGAACGATCAGCAGAAGAAAGACGAAGAGAAAAAGAAACAGGAAGCCAAAGACAAGAAAGAGCAGGAGAAGAAAGAGCAGCAGCAGGCGAAGCCCGACGAGAAGAAGGAATCAGGCGAACCGCAACAAGTCGCCGCTCACCAGATGACGCCGCAGGAGGCGAAGCAGTTACTGGACGCGCAGAAAGGTGACGAACAAGTTCTGATTTTCAAACCTGAAATCGATCCGAAGCAGCGCGAAAAGAAACTTAAAGACTGGTGATTAAAGTCGGGTGAGGGTTGTTGCTGGTGCGATCCTCAAAAGTCGGATTTTAAAAAGTCATCGTTAGGATTTACCTCAGCAAACAAAGTCTTGACCGCGTAAAAACAAATCCTATTCTCGCGACAGTTGCCGCACCCAAACACTTTCAGGTTCCTAACACGCATGGAAGCGTCGTTGCTTGAAGGGCAAGTGGGTAAAAACAGGCAACATCAGGAGAGACAAATATGGCAAGTGGTAAAGTTAAGTGGTTCGACAATAAAAAAGGGTTTGGCTTTATCGCCCAGGACACAGGGCAGGATGTATTCGTGCATCACACGTCCATCATGGGTGGAGGCTTCAAGACATTGAACGAAGGCGAGATGGTTTCGTTTGAAGTCATCCCCAGTGACAAGGGCTTGAAAGCTCAGAACGTTCAACGCGCTGCCGAATAATCGCAGCGTGTTTCCCATCTCCGCCGCCCCCCGGTGGAAAATTGCGTCGCTCACATGCCGGCGAGATGATAATTTCGTCGGCATGTCTCTAGCCAAAGCGGCGCAAATCACAAGCCTCTACGTTCACGTTCCCTTCTGCGCACAGAAGTGCGAATATTGCGCCTTTTTCTCTGAAGCTTCCAGCGGTGAACTCATCAATCGCTACGTGGCAGCACTCGAACGGGAGATAGCTCTTGTGGCTCACGACCTTCGACCACAGACAATCTTCTTCGGTGGCGGCACGCCTTCGATCCTGAATCTGCGCCAGTGGGAATCCCTCCTCGGCACGATGCAGCGGCACAATCTTCTCGGTGCGGAAGAATTCACCGTGGAATGCAATCCGGCAACGGTATCGCTTGAGAAGGCGAAGTTGCTGCGTGCGTTTGGCGTGAACCGCATCTCGATGGGAGTTCAATCGCTCGACGAGACATTGCTGGATCGTCTTGGTCGCGTGCACTCGCGTGAGATGGTTTTCAAATCCTTCGACACGCTGCGTCAGGCTGGATTCGACAACGTGAACATTGATCTCATGTTTGCCATCCCCGGTCAGACGATGGACATCTGGCGTGCGACGCTGGATGAAGCGCTCTCGCTCGGCAGCGAACATCTTTCCAGCTACGAAGTCATCTACGAGGAAGACACGCCACTCTACGCGCAGATGAAGGCGGGCGAGTTCGATGTGAATGAAGACCTCGCGTGTGACATGTATGAGGAATTGATCACGCGCTCGGCCAGGGCTGGCTTCAAGCAATACGAAGTCGCCAACTTTGCGCGCGAGATTCGTTCTGAGAAATCTGCTTCCAGCGGAAATATCATTCCTTCACCGATTGACCCACTCATCCCCGCATTTGCCTGCCGCCACAACATGAACTACTGGCGCGGCGGGGATTATCATGGCCTCGGACCAAGTGCGACGGGTTACGTGCGCGGCGTGCGAACGAAGAACTGGTCCAACACGCAACTCTATTGCGAGCAACTGGAGAAAGGCAAACGCGCCATCGAATCCAGCGAAGACCTCGGCCCGCTCAAACGCGCGGCGGAGACGGCAGCGTTTGGATTGCGCATGAACGCGGGCTGGCCGTTCGAGGAGTTCAATCGTGCCACAGGCTTTGATCTGCGGAGCGAATGGTCTGCGGACATGGATTCACTTGTGCAACGCGGCTGGGCGCAACGTTCGCCAGATCGTTTTCGACTGACGAGTCAGGGATTGCGATTTGCCGACAACGCCGCCGAACTGTTTTTGCGGTGAACTTAAATCCACGCAAGGCACATGAAGTCGTTTGGCTTGGATCAACCTTGCGTGGCTGTCTCTAATGACGCTTTTCCAAGTTGTCTTCGTTCTTTCATCGGTTTAGTGTCCGTCAATCGCATACGACGTGACAGGCATGTTTCATTTTCACGTATGAAATCTTTCGGTGTTTTAGCTTTGTTGCTGCAAGCATTGGCTGTGTTCGCTGCCCCGCCAGCACTCATTCCTTTGCCGCAGTTGATGCAGACAAACGCGGGCGTGTTCACTCTCTGTCCGCCTCAGACGGTCCCCGGTGCTCCGTCGCCTGCTGGTGTCAGAATTCTCGTGGACGGCGCGTCGCGAGAAACGGGCGAGTATCTCGCCATCACACTGTTTAAGTCCACGGGTTACCGTTTTGAAATCGCGACGAACTCCGGTTTCGTCGCCGTTCCTCAGACGATTCTTCTGACGACGAACAGCGCGCTCGCTGGTCTTGGTGCTGAGGGATACGAATTGATTGTGGCCACGAACTCAGTTGTCATCCGGGCGCCTGCCACGGCAGGATTGTTCTACGGCGTGCAAACATTGTTGCAGTTGCTACCGCCAGAAATCTACGCGTCGTTACCCGTCAACACCGTGCAGTGGACTGCGCCGTGCGTTTATATCCAGGACAAGCCGCGGTTTCCTTGGCGCGGCTGGATGCTCGACAGCGTCCGCCATTTTTTCACCAAGGACGAGGTCAGGCAATTGATTGATCAGATGACGTTGAACAAGTTGAACACGCTACACTGGCATCTGGACGACGATTCTGGCTGGCGCATCGAGATCAAGAAATGGCCGTTGCTCACACAGGTGGGTGCTTGGCGACCCTATACGAACAGTCTGGGAAGCAACTTGTGGGGACTTAATTCCCGCGCCATGACGCCACCGAATGAGAGCGGACTTTATGGCGGTTATTACACGCAGGATGAAATCCGGGAAATCGTGGCCTACGCGGCGCAGCGGCATATCACGATAGTGCCTGAGATTGAAATGCCAGGACACTCGACGGCAGCGCTGACGGCGTATCCACAATTTTCCTGCAACGGCAGCAGCAATGTTCTCGACTGCGCCAGTTGTACAAACGTCCCATACAGTCTCAGCGTCACCTCATACGTTGGCGGAGTCTTTTGCGTGGCACGCCCGGAGACGATGTCGTTCTTGCAGGATGTTTTGACGGAGGTGATGGATTTGTTTCCGAGTCAATACATCCACATCGGCGGTGACGAGGTGAACTTCGGCAATTGGCGCAAGCACAGTCTGGATCAGGCACTGACGAACAGTTTAGGCACGACGAACATGCAGGTTTATCAGAGTTACTTCACCCAGCAGATCGCCAATTGGGTCAAGAGCAAGGGACGGACTATGATGGGTTGGAGCGAGATCATGAATGGCGGTACGGTGACGAATGCTTCGTTGATGGATTGGTTGAACACGCGCGCGGTGCAGGCCGCCACTAACAGCCTGTACGTCGTCATGGCCCCCAGCGCGACGCTCTATATCAACAAATGGGAAACCGCCACCAACGTGAGCGGCGGCGGCGTGGTGTGGTCCAATGAGCCTCCAGGTCAGTCAGGGCTATGCACGCTCTCAAATGTTTATGCCTACGAACCCATTCCTGCCGGTCTGCCTGCGGCTTACACAAATTTCATTCTGGGCGCGGAAGGGCCTTGTTGGACTGAATGGATTCCCTCCCTGCGCAACATGGAGTTCCGAATGTACCCGCGACTCTGTGCAATCGCAGAAGTGGATTGGACTCCGGCAGCACTGAAAAACTGGAACGACTTCACGAATCGACTTGAGGTTCACAAATTGCGGCTCACCCAAAAGGGGGTGAACTTCAATCCCCATGCAGTACCGCCGACTCTTGGCAACTGGACTGCGCCAATCTCGACGAATTATACGACGCTCACTTGGGACATCACATCCAGCGTGACCGCGCCCGGAGAAATCAACGTGAGCTTTTGTTGGAAGACCGGCGCGAACGGACTCGACATCGCGTGGGCTGCGTTGCTGGAAAACGGAATTGAAATTGATAGGGACACACATGCGGGTTTTACCGGTGTAACGCCGGTCAGACCCTCTTACTTCATGCGCCTGGCTGCGTGGCGACCCGGCGCGACCTATACACTGCAAGCTTCTGTGGCCGCTCGTGGTGGCACGGCATCCAATGGCACGGTGTACCGTCCAAACTGGGATTAAGCGCATGAAACCATTCTCAAACAAACTCGCCATCACCTGTGCCTTGTTCCTCGCCACCTCGATGACTGTGGTTTCACAACCGCTCACCATCAACACGCTCGTGGGAAATAGCACTCAAGGTTCAAACAACGGGTTCGGCAGCAACGCGCGATTTAACCATCCTGCCAGCGTCACTGCGGACAGTTTTGGCAATATCTTCGTGACTGATACGGATAATGGCACGCTCCGAAAAATCACTCCTGATGGATTCGCAAGCGCGTTCGCCGGGTCGGCGGGAAATTTCGGCAGCTCAAATGGAACGGGAGCCAATGCGCACTTTTTTGCCCCACAAGGGATCGCCGCTGACAATGCGGGCAATCTCTTTGTCTCGGACACGGCCAATGCGACGATAAGGAAAATAACCTCCACCGCAACAGTCAGCACATTTGCCGGAGCAGTGGGAAATTTCAATCGCTTCGATGGCGTCGGTACCAACGCGCAGTTTAATCAACCAGAAGGAGTGGCGGTGGACAATGCGGGGAACGTATACGTCGCAGACGCATGGAATCACACGATCCGCAAGATCATCCCATCTGGCAACGTCACAACACTGGCAGGGCTGGCCGGAAAATTTGGCGCCGCAGACGGGACGACCAGTAAGGCGCGGTTCAATCGTCCAGCGGGCCTTGCGGTTGATTCAGCCACGAACCTTTTCGTGGCCGACTCGCTCAATCACACCATCCGCCGAATTACGCCTGGAGGTGACGTGAGTACGATTGCCGGAATGCCGGGCGTCTGGGGCAGAGCGGATGGCACGAATCGCACCGCGCGATTCTATCAGCCGCAAGGAATTGTTACCGTCAACTCGAGTACTATTTTTGTTGTGGATTCAGGCAACCAGACACTGAGAAAAATTTCCGCCAGTGGGACGAACTGGATCGTGACAACGGTCGCGGGACTGGCAGGTAGTGCTGGAAACAGCATCGGGACCGGCATTGCCGCGCGCCT
>JANPGI010000395.1:0-10244 GCA_031423875.1 Verrucomicrobiota bacterium
AAATTTTCTACAAAAATAGTTGTTTTTAACCATTTTTCAAGTAAAATACTGAGGGGTATTTTTTTTATTTAAAAAAGTAAAACCTGCGCGAACAAAGCATCGGCAGGTTTTTACGCTATTTATTGGATGCGTTTTATTCAAAAATATCACTTGCTTTCACTGTAAAACCTTCAATAATCACGGACGATAAATTGCCATCTCGATTAATTTTAGTGCGGATGGTTAACTCATCATCTACATTTTCATACTGCGTAATCGTCTGTTTGTTAAGATTTACCAACCAATATTCATACACGCCGAGGGTTTCAAAAAGATGTTTTCTATACGACATTGCTTTTTCTGTATTACCAATTTCAATAATAAAATCGGGTGCGCCGTGTACTTGATGCTCAATGATAGACAACCTTTCGTTTGACACAAAAAGCATATCAGGTTGCAAGATGTCATTCGGCGAAAAAACAACAGTCATAGGTGGAGAAAGCAGCTTTCCGAGCTTGTGTTTTACGATGTGATTGCCCAACTGTAGGGTCAATTTTAAAGCAAGTGTTTGGTGCGCGTCGGTTGCCTTTGGTATAGGAATAATTCTACCATTGTGTAGCTCATAATACCCATTTTCAGGCGGTGTCAATTGGGCATAATCCTCAAAAGTCATCAGCTTTGGCTGCTTCACTTTGAGTTTTTTCGGTTTTCCCGATTTTGGTGCGTGTTCTGCTGCCATGTTTTTTATTTTTTTGTAACTATTTAAATCGTGCGGATGCAACGTAATCCTGCGAGGTTTGGAGGAAACCTCGCAGGATTCATCAAATCAAAAATCGTGCTTTCAACTCTTTCGTTGGCATCCAACAAGCGTCTTGTTTTCCGAACCACCGATAACGGTTTTTAGCAATCAATTTGTAAACAAAATCTCGAATAGGTCTTGGAATGATGATGAATACGTATAGAAATTTTATCCCACCCGAAAGCCGCCGCGCAATGCGTAAAGCCGCCGTCGAACGGTCATAGATTTTGCCGCCTTCGACCAAAATGACCGAATCACCCCCCTCAGTATTTACGGCATTTTTTGCCAAAATTGACTGTCCAAAGTCAGATTGTAAGGCCGAAAAACGAAAAACTGCCGTCGGGTCGCGCTCAATGATGAACTGAACGGAGGCGTTGCAGAGATTGCAAACGCCGTCAAAAAGGATAATCGGAGATGAATCATTCATATTGAAATTATTTTGAACAATTATAACATGTTGAAAAATCGCCCGCTCGTAGCCTGCATATTAAACAAAATGTCGGTCGAACTCACTGAAGCTCTGTTGCAAAAAGCCGCCGGTTGGGACGTGGTGAAGCGCGCCCGCGCCTACCTCGAACTCGGTCAGGTGCTGAGTTCCTATTGGCAACCGCCGCTGTTGCGCGGCGTGGTGCAGAACGACGGCGTCTCCTTCCGTGCCTCGATGGTCATCAAGAACGAGATTGATATTGAAAACCTCTGCACCTGTCGCGACGCGCGCGAGTGGGGCAAGATTTGCGCGCACGGTGTCGCGGTGGGCTTGCATTGGATCGAATCGCAAAAGCCGAAAGCGGTTGAGGCTGGCAAGAGCACTGCCGGTGGGGTGAGCGTACCCGCGAGCCGGCTCGTGAGTAGCCTCGCCCCACCGAAGAAGACTTCTTCCCTCCAACGCGCGGCGAGCGGTGAACCCGTAGAACTGTTCCTCATCCTCCCACCGAACTTTGAGCAAGCCATCGCGCGCGGCAAAGTCATGGTGGTGTTCGAAGCGAAGTGGGGCGGCGGGCGTTGTCCGCTGAACGCGTTGCCCAAAGACCGCGCGTTCGCCTTCTCGGCGCAAGACGATGCGATCATTGAGCGCATCGAAGCGCAGGCAGATGGCGAAACGCCAGCACTGCTTCAATTGGACGCGAAAGATTTCAGCACGCTGCTACCGCTGCTCGCGGGGCACGAAAACATCACGCTCGGCAAGTCTAGCGCCGTTACGGTATCGCGCACGCCATACCAATTGCCGCTGCGCGTCACGTTGGAGGCGAATGGGGAAATCGTTTTTGCGTTGAAAAAGAAAGTTGAAGCGTTCGCGATCGTCGGTGATTGGGTCTGGCACAAGCAAACGTTGCAGCCGCTGGATTTGCCACCAGGCGCGCAGAGTGTTTTGCAAGCGCCGGTGCGCGTGCCGCGTTCGCAAGTGCCTATGTTCTTGAGCCAGCATTGGCCGCAGTTGCAGGCAGCGGGCGGCGTGGACGCGAATTTCAAGCTGGAGGATTTCACGCTCGAACCGCAAGCGCCGCGCTTTGTTTTGTCACTGCGTGGCGGGCTTGCGCAACTCGGCGCGTTGCTCCAGTGCGCCTACGGCTCGCGCATCATGACCGTGGGCGTGACGGCATCCGATGAAGGTGTGTGGCTTCCCGACCCCGATGTGCCGACGCGTTATTCCACGCGCGACTTCAACGCAGAACGCGCGGCGTTGGCGCGCTTGCAACGGAGCGGTTTCATTGGGCCAGACAGTCAGGGGAAATTGCAACTTGCCGGTCAAAGCGGCGTGTTGAATTTCTTCGCGCGTGAATTCACGAAGCTCCAACGCGAGTGGAGCGTGACGCTGGACGAGCAGTTGGAGAATCGCACACTGAAGAACATCGAGCGCGTCGAACCGCAGTTTCAGATCACGTCGTCGGGGGTGCAATGGTTTGATCTCGGCGTGGTCTTCGCGGCGAGCGGCGGCGAAACCTTTTCGGCGGCTGACATTCAACGGCTCGTCTTGTCTGGCCAGAGTCACACGCGGTTGAAGAACGGCAAGATGGCGGTCATTGACACCGGCGCGGTGGAGGAATTGCAGGAGATGCTGCTTGATTGCGCGCCGCAACAGAACGCGCAGGGCTATCGCATCAACAGCAAACAGGCGGGCTTTCTCGAAGCGACGTTACGGCAGCACTCAGACTGGAAAGTCCAAGCACCGTCCGCTTGGCGTGAGCGTGCGGCCAAGCAAAGCGGTGAGGCGAAGCTGGAGTGTCCACCGCTCGGTGATTTGGAAGGCGTGCTGCGTCCGTATCAGAAGCAAGGCGTGGCGTGGCTGGGTTTCCTGCGCGAGAACGGCTTCAGTGGGATTCTCGCCGACGAAATGGGCTTGGGCAAAACGCTGCAAGCACTCGCGCACTTGCGGCAAAAGTTTCGCACGGCAGGCGAAGCCCCTCACCCGGCCTCCGGCCACCCTCTCCCCATCGGATGGGGAGAGGGACGGGGTGAGGGGACTCCGCACCTGATCGTCTGCCCCACCAGCCTCGTGTTTAACTGGGTGGCGGAGGCGAAAAAGTTCACGCCGGAGTTGAAGGTTCTCGCGTTGAGCGGACCGGATCGACACGACAAGTTCGAACAGATTGCCGACAGCGACATCGTGGTGACGAGTTATGCTTTGATCCGGCGCGATGCGGAGAAGTATCGCGAACTGGAGTTTGACACCGTGGTGCTCGACGAGGCGCAGCACATCAAAAATCGCCAGACGCAGAACGCGCAGGCAGTCAAAGCCGTGCGCGCACAGCATCGGCTCGTGCTGACCGGCACGCCGCTGGAAAACTCCGTTCTCGATCTGTGGAGCATCTTTGACTTCCTCATGCCGGGTTATCTCGGCACGGCGCAGGACTTCCGCGAGCGCTACGAGTTGCCCATCGCGAAGGAGAAGAATGTCGAAGCTCAGAAGCGGCTCGCACGGCGGTTGCGACCATTCATGTTGCGGCGTTTGAAGAAGGACGTGGCGGCGGATCTGCCAGCGAAGCTTGAACAAATTTCCTTCTGCGATCTCACGCCGGATCAACGCAGCGTTTATCAACAAGTCATCGAAGCGAGCCGCAAGGAAGTGCTCGAAGCCGTCGGCGCGCAGGGTATCGCTAAGAGCCGCATGGTCGTGCTGACGGCGTTGCTGCGGTTGCGCCAGGTGTGCTGCGATCTGCGATTGCTGAAGCTGGAAAACGTTAATCCCGCCAACGCCTCGGGCAAACTGGAGATGTTCGGCGAACTGTTGGAAGAAGTGATTGATGGCGGCCATCGCGTGCTGGTGTTCAGCCAGTTCGTCGGGATGCTTACCCTGCTCAAAGAGCGGCTCGCGGAGGAAGGCATTGAGTATTGTTACCTCGACGGCTCAACCACCGACCGCGCCGCCGTCGTGGAAAAATTTCAGACCAACGCCGCGATTCCTGTGTTCCTCATCAGCCTGAAAGCGGGCGGCGTCGGGTTGAACCTGACGGGCGCGGACACGGTGGTGCATTTTGACCCGTGGTGGAATCCGGCGGTGGAAGATCAGGCGACGGATCGCGCGCATCGCATCGGGCAGACGAAAGTCGTGACGAGCTACAAACTCATCACGCGTGACACGGTGGAGGAAAAAATTCTGACGCTCCAAAACCGCAAACGCGAGATCATCCAGGCGACCATCGGCGGCGAAGAAGAATTCGCCGCGTCGCTGAGCTGGGACGAGATTCAGGAGTTGCTGGCGTGAGTCTGATCGCTTCACCCACTGATTGAGTGTCAATAGTTAGGAGAGACCCCTCCGCGCTGGTTTGTCTCCACGTTTGGGCGAAAAGATATCGCCGGACAGAAGCAGCAACGGCGGCTAATATGGTGGCGGATAAGATTTCCATTTTTCAGTAAGAAGCTTAGCCCGTGATTTGATGAGGTTGCCCAGCTCTCGCATAGCATCAGCTGCGGTTGAGAAAATCATCAGGGTGCTCCGGTGCAGACCAAAAGCAATCGCCCTTCGTTGAGTTGCTTATTTCCACGATGCGTTGAAGGGCATGAATCCAGTCACGCCACGTGTCCTCTGCTTCAAATCCCTCTGGAACAAGACAGTCTCGGATTTCATTGAAAACCCGCTGCCGGTTCTCCAACATGAAATCAATTGTTTGTTGGGCACACCGGACACACCTTTCCGCTGTTGCATCCTTTGTGCAGCCGCGGCAAATACTCAGGCGCATCAACCATTCCATAAGGTCCTGGTCATTCTCTTCGTCGAAAAAGTGTATGAGAATAATAATGCCCATCAGCGTTTGAGGGAACGTGACGCCCTGAAAAGTAATCGGCCTCCAATCTTTCTCGTTCAAAGTCATAAGTCAGTTGCCAATATGAAGCATGTGCTTATGGACGACGGGGGACATGCAGAAGAAGGTTCACTTCCAACTCGTCGCGATCCAGAAGCAGCCCACGCACATCGCAACGGCGGCGGACACGCCCATGAGACCGCGATATGCCCCTGCCCCGCGACTGCCCATGCGATTCGCGAGCCAGCCCAAGCCCCACGAGAACGACGCCATCGCTGCGACTGTTCCGACACCAAACGAAAGCAGATACGCCACAGAATGAATCTTCGTGGGAAGTGCCAACGCGGGCAACACGCCTAGAAAATGTGAACTGCCCGCTAGTCCATGCAACGTGCCGATGCCGAATGCCGCGTGCGTGTGCCGATGCGCGGCAGGTTGCTCCGGCGCGTGACCATGTTCGTGCGTGTGGATGTGAACATGGCGATCTCCGTCGTGTTCATGTTCGTGCGCGTGGACATTGTCCTTCAGCGCACGACTCAATGCCCACAGACCGATGCCGAACAACATCACACCCACGAGCCGTTCGCCCCAAGTGGAAATCCATTCCACCGGAATCATGTCCTTCAGCGCGAGCAACAGCAGCCCCACGAGCGCGACACCCGCCGAATGACCCAAGCCCCAACGCGCGCCCGGCAACCACGCAGCACGCGGGCGACGCACCGCCAGTGGTGCGACTGCCGCGAGATGATCCGGCCCTGTCCAGACGTGAACCGCCCCGGCGACGAGTCCCGTGAATGCTGCGATGATGATGGTTGAAATCAAGCGGGGTGAACTGTGTGGGATTTTCCGGATCAAGGCAAAGCAAAGATGAGCCTCCAAGGTGCGACATGCGCATCTGACAGCCTCCCAAGGAACGCTGCCTTCAGGCGGCAGCAACGTGGCAATTCATACCGCTGCCGCGTGAACGCGGCGTTCCGATTACTCCCCAGGCACAACTTCGGAGACAGTGTGAAAATGTTCGCCGGTGCGATTGGGGCGTGATTAAATTTGCGGGCGTCACCGCTGCCGTTTTTCCCAAAACGCGAGCGTTACTCAGCTTGAATCCACCGCCCGTAAGCGCGCTCGCCGAAATAGTCATAGTCCACATTTTCGAGCGGCGTTCCCGTCAGCATGGCGTGGATGAAACCGTTCCGTTCCACCTGAACTGTGTGCAGGATTTTCTTTTCAGGATTTTCTTTGAGCAAGAATTGAATATCTCCTCTCGCAGTGATGTGTGATTGCAGGCCGACGCTGTTGGTGCGGCTGGTGAAACTCCATTCACGCCTCAAATCTTCCAACATGGCGTGACTGCGTCCCCAAGTGCCGCCGCGCTCACTCACAAACGTTTTCCCGTTGAGCAATGCAATCGAGTCGTGATAGGCGAGCACACAGAGTTTGTTTTCGTCCGAGGCTTTCAGCCACGCGGTGAGTTTGGCGAAATGATTCGTGGTCTCGTAAGCATAGTTGCTGTCGAGAAAGGCGATGCGCTTCACGTCGGCGGGGATGTTCGTGACGGAGTTCAAATAGCCAAACGTGAAACTACCACCGCCGCTGTGACCGGTGAGGACAAGTTCGAGTTTGTGGGTGGGGAATTGTTGTTTGATTGCAGTGATGATGTCGGGGATGAGTTTGTCTCCATGTTTTCGTCGCCACGCGGGCCAGCTTTTTATTTCGGCTTCGAGATACGCGATGACGATGGTTCGATTGGTGATAGAGGTGCGAAGAAAACGAGTTTGCGCGCCGATGTGTTGGATGTCGAAATGCCAGTCGTCACCGGGCGACAATTTTTTACCGACGGTCTGCGCGGTGGTGTTGCCGTTGGGAAGTGCGTAAAGGATGAGCAACACGGGCTTGTCAGGCGCAAACTCTTTGGCGGAAGGGGAATTGATTTCAACCGTCACTTCCGGTGCTGGCGAAAGTGTGGTGATGCGTTCGCCGAAGAGCGCGGGCTCAAGTCCACGGCTTGGAAATTCGCGGAGTGGATTTTTCAGCAATTCGAAATCGGCTGTGCCGTAGCGTGAGTTTGTGATGACTCCTTCGTCGCTCAATAATCTTGAAAGTGCAGGATCTGCAAGCACGCGGGCGACGGTCGTGGTATCACCATTCAATATCATGCGCTGTTGGACGAGCCGGATGCCGTGGCTGTAATCCACCCAATCCGCGCGATGCCCGGTGTAGAGCGGTTGGATCGCCACGCCGTTCGTTCGATGCCATCCGTAGATGGCGACGCTGCCGGGGAACGCAGCAAGCCTCGCCGAGATGACGACATCTTTCTTGTGCCCGGCGATGAGTACGGTGGAAGACGGCGATGATCCGAACGCGACGAGTTGGGTGCGGATGATTTCGTTGTGCGTGGCGAAGACGGGGACGGTCGTCATCGCGGCATCGGGCGGGATGGGTCGCGGCGGGAGTTTGATTTCGGCTGCGGCGTAAATGGCATCCACCATTTTGCGAGTGGGTAACGTGCAGCCGAGTTCGTCCGCGATGTGTTGAGCTGTGGCTGGCGTCAGTGGCGTGCGGAAAAATGTCGTGTCGTCACCGATGCCGAGATAGTCGCGTGTGACGAAAATGGTCGCGACATTGGTTTTTCCGTTCTCGCCGTGAGTGAGGGTGAGCGGATGAAGTTCGCGCAAACGGGAAGGGACATTGCCTGCGAGAATTTCTGACGCGATGGTTTGTTCGCGTTCGGCCAAGGTCAATGCTTCTATCTGGCGGACAAAGTTGGCGGTAAAGATCGCGTTGGTTGCGCGAGCGGGAATTGAGAGTGTTTGGGCAGGGCCGTGGATCGAGAGCAACAATGTGAGCGCGATGATCTGTTGAATCCGCAGCATGGATTGAATTAGGCAGAAACCGCCACGCAAGCGCAAGTGTGGCATTCTGGCGGGTGTTGACTCGATTTGTAGGCGACGAGGTGACGAGTCGTTCCCAATTGGACTCCTTACGTCGTGCCCATTAGTTGAAGAAGAACAGTCTCCCGACGATTCTCCATCAGTGGAAGATTGCCAATCGGCGCAAATCCCGACAAGATAAAGCCGCAATCTGGCAGATGGATTCCGCAAAGTAGGGTTTTCACTGTTGCGGGTCACCGATAATTTCCAACGGTATTGAACCATCAGCCGATCGCATTAACCAAACCAATGAAACTCGCGACTGATTTCGGCAACGCTTTCTGTCCGGGTGTGACCGTAAAATAATCCAACTCCATGCAATCCGCGTTTCCAAAAATCTCGAAAATCAAATTTGAAGGGCCGAAGTCCAAAAACCCACTCGCGTTCAAACATTACAACGCCAGCGAGGTCGTCGCAGGCAAAACGATGCGCGATCATCTGCGTTTCGCAGTGGTGTATTGGCACACGTTCCGGGGCACGGGCAGCGATCCGTTCGGCGCGGGCACGATGCAACGTCCGTGGGACGACGGCTCGAACTCCGTTGCCAACGCCCAGAGCCGTGTGCGCGCGGCGTTCGAGTTCATCGAGAAGCTCGGCGCGCCGTATTATTGCTGGCACGACCGCGATGTCGCGCCGGAAGGCAGCACGCTCGCCGAATCGAACAAGAATTTCGACGCCGTCGCGAAAGTTTTGAAAGAGGAACAGAAGCGCACCGGCATCAAGTTGCTGTGGGGCACGGCCAACGCGTTCTCCAATCCGCGCTACATGCACGGCGCGGGCACGAGTTGCAACGCCGATGTGTTCGCCTACGCCGCCGCGCAGATCAAGAAGGCGATGGAAGTCACGCACGAGTTGAAGGGCGAGGGCTACACGTTCTGGGGCGGTCGCGAGGGCTACATGACGCTGCTCAACACCGACATGAAGCGCGAGTTGAATCATCTCGCTGCGTTGTTGCACATGGCGGTGGATTACAAGAAGAAGATCGGGTTCAAAGGCCAGTTCTACATCGAGCCGAAACCGAAAGAGCCGACCAAGCACCAGTATGATTCCGACTCCGCCGCGTGTCTGAACTTCCTGCGCGAATATGATTTGCTCCCACACTTCAAGCTGAACATCGAGACGAACCACGCCACGCTGGCAGGCCATACGATGCAGCATGAACTGGAAGTCGCGGGTGCAGCCAATGCGCTCGGCTCGATTGACGCAAACACCGGCGACGAATTGCTTGGCTGGGACACGGATCAATTTCCGACGAACATCTATCTCACGACTTACACGATGCTTTCGATTTTGAAATACGGCGGTCTCAAGACCGGCGGCGTGAACTTCGACGCGAAGGTGCGTCGCGAAAGTTTCGAGCCGATTGATTTGTTTCACGCACACATCGGCGGCATGGACGCGTTCGCGCGCGGGCTGAAGATTGCTGCGGCGATCCGCAAGGACGGACGCTTGGAAAAATTCGTGCAGCAACGCTACTCATCTTGGGACTCCGGCATCGGCGCGAAGATCGAATCCGGCAAGGTCGGCTTCAAAGAACTGGAAGCGCACATCCTCGCGAAAGGCGAAGCCGACGCGAACGCGAGCGGTCGTCAGGAATACTTGGAGAACTTGATCAACGAGTTTATCTGACGCGAGTTCATTGAAGCCGAGGTGACTACGATGTCCGGCGCAAATTGGGGGACAACATTCGCAAATTGGCGTTGTTCGCGTTGGTCAAGCTATGAATCATTGCCGTTCGCGATGATTGTCACCTTTCGTTCAGCAGTTGGGTGATTGCCGTATCCGGCACGCCCGACTGTTTTTTTGTGAACGTGCCCATCCAGTTGGATTGAACAAAACAACCGTCCCGCGAAGAAAACTTAATGAAAATCAATCTCAAGCAACTCGAAGTCTGGTTCGTCACTGGCAGCCAGCATCTCTACGGCCCGGAAACGCTCAAGGCCGTCGCCAAACATTCGCAGGAAATCGCCAAGACACTCAACGCCGCGTCCGCGATTCCCGTTAAAGTCATCTTCAAGCCCGTGATGGTTTCGCCCGACGCCATCACCGAGTTGTGCATGGCCGCGAACAACGCGCCCAAGTGCATCGGCCTCATCACCTGGTGTCACACGTTCTCGCCGTCGAAGATGTGGATCAACGGACTCAAGCAACTGCGCAAGCCCGTCGCACACCTGCACACGCAGTACAATCGTGACATCCCGTGGGCGACGATTGACATGGATTTCATGAACATGAACCAGGCCGCGCACGGCGACCGCGAGCATGGCTTCATCTGGACGCGCCTGCGCAAGAACCGCA
>JANPGI010000396.1:0-5561 GCA_031423875.1 Verrucomicrobiota bacterium
TGATGGATGAACCGACGACGCATCTGGACATCCACACCGTTGAATCGCTCACGCTCGCGCTGGAACGCTACGAAGGCACGCTGGTGTTCATTTCGCACGACGTGCATTTCATCAGCAGCAGGTTTGGCGGATCCACGAGGAACTTCACCAGATTCAACCGGCTCTTCTCGCCACCACTCAACACAGCCGTCTTCTTGAAGATGTCGTCCTTGCGGAACAGGAACGATCCGAGAATCCCCCGCGCCTCGTTCTCCGGCAGCAACGGCGCACTCGCGATGACTTCTTCAAGCACGTTGCGTTCTGGATCAAGCGTGTCGGCGCGATGCTGACTGAAGTAACCGATCTTCGCGTTGTGACCGAGATCGCGTTCGCCCTTCTGAAACGGGACGACGCCCGCGAGAATTTTTAACAACGTGGATTTGCCCGCACCGTTCGGTCCGACTAACACTGTGCGCTCACCGCGTTCCACCGTGAGATCGAGGCCGCGATACACCTGATGCGTGCCGTAGGCCATGTGGATTCCCACCAACGAAACGGCGCGCTGCCCGCCGCGTGGTGGTTGCGGAATCTGAAATCGGAACGGCTTCTTCGGCGCTTGCGGCTGCTCGATGAGTTCCATGCGCTCAATCTGCTTGAGCTTGCTCATCGCCTGTGACGCCTTGCTCGTCACGGAACGGAAACGCGAGACGAACTCCTGCAACGCGGAGATTTCCTTCTGCTGATTCTTGTAGGCGGCGAGCTGTTGCTCGTAACGCTCCTCGCGCTGGCGCAGGTAATCCGTGTAGTTGCCCGTATAGGCGATCAACTTCTTCTCCGAGATTTCATGCACCTGACCCACCACTTCGTCCATGAACTGGCGATCATGCGAAATCAACAGCACCGCTCCAGAATAATTCTTGAGATAATCTTGCAGCCACAGCAGCGACATCAGGTCGAGATGGTTTGTCGGCTCGTCGAGCAACAACAAGTCCGGCTCCATCACAAGCAACCGCGCCAAACGCGCACGCATGATCCAACCGCCACTCATCTCCTTGGCTTTGCGCTCAAAATCCGCGTCCTTGTAACCTAGCCCGCGCAACATCTTCTTGGCCTTCACGTCCACCTGTGGATCGTTCAGTTTGTCGTGCTTGGCGTGGATCTCCATGTATTCAGGCGTGGACACCTGGCCGAGTTTTTCCAACTCATGCAAACGCTTTTCCAACGCGGGCAACTCATCCACACGACCCGTCGCCACGTCCAACACAGTCTCGTCTCCGTGCGCCTCGCCTTCCTGGGGGAGATAACCAACCATCGTCCATTCATCGCGCTCCACCGTGCCGGAGTCCGGCTCGCGCTGTTTAAGGATGATGGAGAACAAAGTAGTTTTGCCCGTGCCGTTCGCCCCGACGAGCGCCACACGTTCACCATAATTGACAGAGAATGAAGCGTTCTCGAACAGCGTCCTCGCGCCGAGCGTTATCTTAAGATCACGAATGATGAGCATGGAATTAAAGTGGTGGCTGCTGAAATCACCAGCACAACACAAGCCGCAGAGGATATGGGCGAAACGGGCTTCGTCAATGAGGCTTTTGGAATGATGCGGCAGCGAGAGTGTGCTCTTTACAAAATCATTCTCACAAACAAACCAAAGGCATCACACGCGGCGTACGCACGACGACTGTGCCAGCGATCTTGTCATGCCAAGTTTGTTTCTCGACATCCCAGATCATCCAAAAAAATCCAAGAAACAGCACGATGAAGGAAAGCACCGATACGAGTCCGCGCACAACTGCCACGCCAAATGTCACCGGCTTACCGTCAAGCCGCACGACTTTCAAGTTGAGCACCGTGCCGCCGATGGTCGTGCCCTTCCACGCCCACATGCCTGCGAAGTAAGCCAGCGCGACCAATGCTGTAACTTGCGGTGGCCGCATGGATCGAAGCGGTGGCACCAAATGAACAACCAGCGTGATGAGAATGCCGACGATAATCACATCAAGAAACGCGGCAGCGATCCGCTCCCAAAAATTCGCCCTTTGAAGTGAAAACGCTTCCGGCATGTTCGCTGCAACGGGTGGCGACATGGTCGGTTGGTTTGCAGTAAAATTGCTAGGCGCATCCGTCGCAGCGGACGCGGTGAAGTTAGTCGCGGGCATCGGCGCACTTCCAGTCGCGCCCGGTGGGGGCGTGCCTGTTGGCGAAAAAGTCGGCGGAGTTCGCGGCGGAGTTTCCCTGCGCATGCTGCTAAAGGTTGCTGTCACCACAACACCGATCGCCCAAAGGCTGAGCAATGAGTAAACCAACAGACTGATTATCGGAACCATGTAGAACAACGTGATCAAAACAAAACCCGCCAACAACGCCAACACAGGCCGCGCTACCGTGACGCCAAATGCACGGAAGATTGTCCCACCGATGTATTCAAACAGCGCGACCTTGCCGATCATGCCTCCGACGAACACTGCGGCCATGATGATCGGGATCACCACCATGCCGATGCCAGTCATCGCCAGCACCACGAACACCAGCGGCAACAATAACTTCGTCAGCAATCCCATCAGGAACGTTGTCGCCGGACGTTGCGTGAGTTCGCGGACACACGCGGCGACGGGACGCGGGATGGCCACCGCGATCAACATGTAGAACAGAAGGAAACCTCCGACGACAATCCAATACCAACCTGCTTGCGGCGCGAGCAATCGGAACTTCAACAAGCAATGGCGGATCCAATCCGCCGCACCTTTCAGCGGGGCCAAAATCGGATACTGCGCCGCGCTGACTTCAACGATCTTGCCCTTGATCTGCGCGCCTTCGGCGACTTCAACCTTGCCGCCGACAGCCACAACGTCTCCATTGACGATAGCGTTTGTGCCGATTTTTACGTTGCCAAAAACCGCGACGACAGCGTCCCCGACTTGGCCGTTTGCTTCGGCATCACCAGCGATAGCGACCACAGCGTCCCCTACCCTGCCATGCGCTGTGGCGTTGCCACCAACTGCCACGACAGCGTCACCCACGTCGGCGTTGGCAGTCGCGTCACCGCCAATGGCGACGACAGCATCCTGCACTTTGCCGCCCGCCTTGGATGAACCACCAATCGCCACGACAGCTTCCGCCGTCTCTCCCGCCTTGAGTTCGACATCACCTAGAAATGAAACAACCGGGCCGCGCCGATTTTGTCTCGGTTGCTTCGTTTCCAGCGCACTCGAATGGTTTTCGTCGCCAGCCGACTCACCAACATCTTCAGCGACATTGTTTGTCTCGCTCGCTTGAGCAGCCGAAGGTTGCCCGATAGTGTTTTCCAGATCGTTCGATTGCGCCGGGAGTAATTGCGGTTGCGCGCAAATGATTCCCGCCACGAGAAAGATACTGATCCAATTTTTGGCTGTTCGTTTCATGATTTAGTTTTGTTTATCGCTGGCCGTATTCGCCAAGCGGACGCACGCCGAGCCAAGACCGATGCAGGCCACACAAGTGACAAACATCAAAGCCAGTCCAGCGGCGATGACTCCTGTTCCCAGCCGACTGATGAACGTGCAGGCCACATTCAACAACACACCAGCAGTTCTCCAAAGCGCGCCCAGATCGGCGAACCATCCGTCGCTCAATGAATGAGCGACAGCGGCTCGATCCAGTTCCCAAGCGCCATAACACAGCCCACCAAACACTCCGAGCAGCACCACCAGTGACGCCGCGCGCAACGCCAACGACCATGTCGGCCATGCGCGGCGATACCACGGCGCAGTCAAACGTTGCTCGATGACCTGCATGATCTGATTCGCGAGCGCGGGCGGCGCGGGTAATTCACCTAGTGCTTCCAATTCACGCCGCACGCTGGCTTCAAGTTGCTTTTCGTATTGGGGATTCATACGCAGTTCACAGATTGTCCAACTCCGACTCCTTCAGTTTGAGGTGCAACTTTTGGCGCAACGCCTCGCGCCCGCGAAAAATATCCGTCTTAACTTTGCCGATGGACACACCAAGCTTCTCGGCGATCTCCTCGTAACGCAGACCTTCAAAATGATGCAACACCAGCGGCACGCGCTGTGGCGCGGGTAATTTTTGCAACGCCTGCTCAACAAGTTCCCGCCGGTCGCTCGCTGCGAGAATTTCATGCGTGTCGTCAGCGGCGGGAAATTCCAATTCAACCTCATCACCTTCATCAGAACCGCGAACGAGGTCTGAAAAGAAACTCCAACGCGAGTGATAACGGGTGAGATGATTCAGACTCAGATTCGTCGCCACGGTTTTTAACCAACCACCGACACTTGGGCTGTCGCGCAATTCCGCGAAGCGTTCGTAGGCGCGTAGGAAAACTTCCTGCGTGATGTCCTCGGCTTCGGATTGGTTGGCGGTCAGGCGCATGGCGGTGCTAAATACCATGTTCTGGTAATTGTGCAGGAACGCTTCGAAGTGTTGCGCGTCGGTCATGGGCGGTCGCCGCTCGTCCGGGACATAGCTTAACGACAAAGGCGCGTGGTTGGCAAAGCGGTTGCATGATGGGTGTGAGTTGGAATCTCGAAATCCACCTGAGTGACGAAAGACTTCACCGGTTTGGTAGTCGCGGGTAAAACATCCACCCTTACAGCGGCTACCACCGGCCATCCCGGCAGTGGCTGGGCGATTTTGAACGCCGGATTCACTTTTGATGCGATTCTTTTCATCGTTTCAGCTTAACAACCCGGCAGCACACCCATTTGTTTCAAGAATCTTTTCCCTGAACGGACACGATGCAGGGTACGATTCGTCCACTCGAAGCGAACTTCCAAGGGTTTGAGGAACGTGCATCCGAAGGTGATTGCGACATCACCGACGCCACCAAACGGGCGAAGGAATTGGAAAGCAAAGCCAGCGCGCATTTCGAGTGTGAGGAATGTTACCAGCAGTTGACTGGTCGTCAGAGTGAGATCGGGGGAAAGCCAGACCTCGCCAAGAACCAAGCTAGGTTGATGCGGATACGCCTGACGCAAACGAGCAGAATTCTTGAGTTGGAAGGTTGTTCCCGCACGGCTCGACTCAAGCCTTCCAAACGAGATCAAGCAACAAATGTATCAGCTACACCAAACGCACAGCCAATTGCGTTTCAGCAAGTCGTACCCGAGTTGTTTCGGAGTTTTATCAAGTTTCTCTGAGTCACATTCTTGCTGGCACTTTAGGTTTGTGAAATTTGCAACTCCTTATCCAAGCGAAGCTTGGAATTGGAGGCGAGGGTCGGAATCGAACCGACGAATGCAGCTTTTGCAGAGCCGTGCCTTACCACTTGGCTACCCCGCCTTCCATTCGTTCATACTATTGAGATTTTTTTTACGCTCAAGCTAAACAATTTATCCTCTCCACTCTCCGAGTTGACGCAAATTAAATATTACCACCAGCGGAGGGAGGTGGACGAGGGGTGCAAGCGATACTTTGATTCATAATCGTAGCTGCCAACAGTCACGAATATAAGCCCATCTGCCAAGCACATGTGCCTAGGGAGACGCTGAATAAAGCGATGTTTTGAAATTTCAAGGATTGTTGACGGCCTGTGCTGTTCAGGTGGCCTACAAAAACACTTCAGACAACTTGAGCAGGCGGGGCAGCTT
>JANPGI010000397.1:0-8741 GCA_031423875.1 Verrucomicrobiota bacterium
GGAATTTCTCTGGAGCTTGGGGGTTGGTGCTTTTCATCGTTTGCTCCCACGTCAAAATTCCCTAAGCTCATCCCCGTGTCTGCCGCCCGCAAAATCAAAAACATAACGCTCATTGGATTTATGGGCACGGGCAAAACCACCGTGGGGCGCATCGTCGCCGAGCAACTCAAGTTTGAGTTCGTTGACACTGATGCGCTCATTGAAGAACGCAGCGGCAAGAAGATCACAGACATCTTCACCCAAAACGGCGAGCCAGCATTTCGTGAACTCGAAGCTCAACTCGTCGTGGAATTGAGTTCGCGCACGGGCACGATCATTTCCACCGGCGGTGGTTTGCCGACAAATCCCGCAAACTTGGTCAGCTTGAAGAAACACTCACTCATCTTCTGCCTCTGGCTCTCGCCTGAAAAAATCTTCGAGCGCGTCAAAGATCAATCGCATCGTCCTCTGCTTCATGATTCCGATCCGCTCGGCAAAATCCGCACGCTACTCGCTGCACGCGAAAAGTTTTATAAACAAGCCGACGTACTGCTCAACAGCGACCTCCGTTCCGCCCGCGAAGTGGCCCAACAAGTCATCGCCCAGTTCCGCGCCGCAACCAAAGTGCGAAAATGAAGGCGGCCATCCGTCAGCACGCGCTCGCGCTCGGCTTTGACGAGTGCCGCTTCACCACCGCCGCGCCGCCGGAGAGTGCGCCGCACCTGCAACAATGGCTTGGCGAAAAGCGACATGGCGAAATGACTTGGATCGAACGCAATGCTGCCAAGCGAGTTGATTCCCAACTCGTTTTGCCCGGCGCAAAGAGCGTGATTTGTTTGGCCACGAGCTATCACGTTTCCAATCGGCAATCGGCAATCGGCAATCGGCAATTCGGCGAAGTTGCCCGCTATGCCCGTTACACCGATTACCACGATGTATTGGGGGACAAGCTAAACGCTCTAAGCGTGTTCGTAGATCAACTCAGTGCCGACACCCGCTCGCTCTGGTATGTGGACACCGGCCCGATTCTTGAACGTGATCTCGCCCAGCGCGCCGGCATCGGCTTCGTCGGCAAGCATACCAACGTCATCAGCCGCAAACTCGGCAACTGGATTTTTCTCTCGGAGATTCTGACCACGTTGGAACTCGAACCCGACACGCCAGAGAAAAATCGCTGCGGCTCGTGTTCGCGCTGTATCACCGCTTGTCCGACCAACGCCATCACCGCACCGTTCCAACTTGATGCCCGACTGTGCATCTCCTACCTCACCATCGAACTCAAAGGATCAATCCCGCTGGAACTCCGCCCCCTCATCGGCAATCGCATCTACGGCTGCGACGATTGTCTGGCCGCATGTCCGTGGAATAAGTTCGCGCGCGAAGGAAGTCTGATGAAGCCACACGCCCGTACCGATCTGACGACACCCGACTTGCTCAAATTACTTGAGCTTGATGACGCGGGATTCAAAAGCATGTTTGCAGGCACGCCAATGCTCCGCACCAAACGCCGGGGAATTCTACGCAACGTCTGTGTCGCCTTGGGTAATGTGGGAGATCGAAGCGCGCTTCCAGCGTTGAAGAAAGCGAGTGAAGATTCAGAGCCTTTGGTCACCGAACACGCGCAGTGGGCGATCACGCAAATCGAGTCACGCTGACAACCAATCTGCTCACGGAACTTTGAGCAACTCGTCCGCCGTGTAGTTTGCAGAGCGATCCTTGATGCTCGCCCGAACCGCCTCAGCTTGTTCGGACTTCACAATGACTGAAATCCCGCCGAACTGCTTGCGCACGTAAGAGGCAATGGCCGCAATCTTGTAAGCCTTTTCCTTTTCATCGCCCGGTAGCGAATCTCCCACTGCCAACATCGCGCCGGTGTTATAGACTTTGCCGTTCACCGTGATCGGACCGCTGAGACCTTTTGAAATCAACATGATCATCCGGTCGGGCGTCGGATGTTTCACCCAATCGGAATCAACCAAAGGCGGACAACCGTTCGCCGGATTACCAACACCGGTTTCCATATGGCAAACTGCGCAATTATCGGTGAACAGTTTCTTGCCCTGTGCAATGAAGCTGGCGCTAGGGTCAGTGTTGGGCTGAAACCGTTGCACATCTGCAACCGAGTGATACGGCGCGTAAACCTTCGCTTCAAACCAACCACCATAAAGATCGAAATACCACGCCCCAAGAAATAACAATGACAACATCAGCGCCACAAGCCACACCGGCATGGCCGTCATCGCTGCCGTCGGTTCGGCTTCGTTGGTCACGGAGCAAGATTGTTTCGGGTCGGCGTTCATTTCGCAGCAGCAGTAGCAACGGGCGCGGGCGGCGGCGTCACCGGGGATTCAAACAACGGCGCATCCGCCCGCAAACTAATCAGGTAAGCGACGAGTTCCCGCGCTTTATCCGTCGGGACGATTTCAAATCCCGCAGGCGGCGCGGAATCACCAGTCAACCTGAGCGCGTCAGCGGAAGCCACTTTGCCAATTTTGCGCTTCTCAAACAGAAAACGATACGCAGGCATGGTCGAATCTTTCACCACTGACTTCGGCGCGTAGAGGTGATTTAGCTGCCAGTTTGGATCAGCCAGACGCGAACCGACATTGGCCAAGTCCGGTCCGGCGCGGCGCGTGCCCGGCTGAACCACGGCATCATAAACGTAATCCTGCGCCACAGTGCGACGCTTTCCCCAACCACGAGAAATGTCCGCCCCGGTCGGAACTACATTCACTTCAATCTTACCACCGGCGTCAGTCACCGCTTTCACCAACGCATCAGCAGCAGCGATGTCCGCGACTTCAGAGATCTGCTTGGGCAGGCCGATGAAAGTCTCCGGTTTGCCAAGTTCAGCATTCACCTTCTTGAGTGCGCTAAGCGTGTTGTCAGCGTTCGTGCCTGCATCAAGCAATACAACTTCCACCTTCACACCAGTTTGACCGACCTGCTGGCTGTGGCAATAAACACACCCAAGCGAGCGATACACTTCCGCTCCTTGCGCTGCCAAACCCGACCGCGCCACCGGATACTTGTCTCCCGCCGGAACGGTCTTGGCTTGATCCGCGCGGCCCAACTGGATTTGCGGCACGAGTACGAAGCCCGCCCAAGAAGCCGAGAGCGCGATGAACGCCGCGAGGAAAACAATGCTGCTGGATTTCACGACTTCACCTCCGACGGTTGGATTGCGATGGCGTCAGCAATTGCAGTTTTGGCGATAGCGCGGTAGTGACTCAAGATCGAGAGCAAAACATTCGCGAGGAAAATAAGCGCGCCGATGGCGATGAGCACTTCGCCGATTGTGCCGATGCGGAATCCTAGCATCGCGGCTTTGGTTGAATCCAAGAATGGAGCGGAGACATCCGCCAATTTCAAACCCTGCTTGATTCCGCCGATCATCATCGGCAATGCCAGCAACAGCGCGCCAAACATCCCGAACAAAAAATGAAACTTGATGCGCCTCGGACAAATCGTCACGGCGGAAACTTTGGGGAGTATGTAATAGATCGCAGCGAACATCGTCATCGCGAAGAAGCCGTAGAGCCGCAGCGTCGTATGGCCGTGTGTGAACCATGTGAAATCCGTCACGCGCGCCACTGCGGGACATGCCGCGATGGCAGCAGCAAATGTAGCAAGCACCAGCGACGCAGCGCCAAATCTGGTGTAGCAGAATGTTCCGCCATTACACGCAACGTTCGCTCCACAGGAAGTTTTGAGAACGATGGCGGCAATCGCGAGTGCGGGAACAATCATCATCACTGTGGCCGCACTGCTCAACGTGCTCATCCACGCGGGCAACGGTGAGTGCATCGGGATACCTGTCCATGTGCCGAAGATCAAGACCGTCCAGAACACGAACAGCGCGAGGTAATGACTTTGCAGCGGGCGATTGGTCAACTTGGGCAACAGATAGAACGTGGCCGCCAAGCCAGAAAGCGTGAGCCAGACGTTCAGCAAGTTACCTGCGAACCACCACGCCACGGAAGATTGCACCACGCCGCGCACGGGGAAAAACTGCAGCAGCAAAACTGCGGTCGAGAATATCCACGGGAACCAGAACAGCGAGGCGAGGGTGAACCATTGCGATGGATAAAGTGCCTCTTCGTTGCGGCGCGAGTAGGTGACGAACACCCAGATCGCCATCAACACAAACGCGAGAAAGAGAATCACGGCAGCATAGCGCGGCAACTCGAACCATTCGTAGCCGGAAGTCTGACCGTTCATGATCGCGACTAGACCGACCAGCACGCCGAGGTGCCAGAGTTTCGCGCCGACCGCGATGAGAAAGGGTTTTGCCACTTCCACGCGACCGAGTCGCGCGAGCAACCACAATCCTACACCCAATCCGCTAGGGATCGCAAAGCCATATACCAGCAGATGCGACCACGCCGGATACGCGCGCCCATAAGTCCCCACCGTACAGTCGGCGAACATCGAGGGACTGTGGAACGTCATCGAAGCAGCGAGGCCGAAGACGGAACTCAACACGAGCCAGACCGCCGCGCCGCTGAACAGCGTAAAGAGCGGCAACCGGCAGGATGAATCAATCTTGCTAGGCGTTGTAGGCGAAGTCGCGGTCATTGAAACAGACAACGGAAATTATTCAAACGCGCTGGGTTTCGGAGGCGGTGGCGGCGGCACAAAGAAGGCCTTCTCCACCCGGTCATTCAGCATCGCCCGAGCTTGAGCGGGATTCTGCCATTGCTTCTCGGCGAGCTTGAGCGCGTCGGCAATCGGCAAACGGACGACTCCCTTGCCTTGATCAATCCAAGCGACCGTTGTGAGCGCATCGGTTTCCGCAGCGCGCAATTCAACCAATGCCTTGGATCGTTCCGCAGCGCGGTCAGCGCCAAGCGGAGTGGGCGTGGTGTATTGGCGCGTTTTCCAGACGAGCGCAGCAAAGATCAAACAGACGATGACTGCCGCTACCGTCACGGAGAAACTTTTGCCGCAACACTTGTTTTCAGATTCGCAGGAGTCGCTCATCAATGTGTTCCTTTCGGTTGAACGGGCGCGCCGTGCAGTTTATCCGCTTGATCAATCTCACCGCCGGAAATCGGCGTGGCGACCGGATGATACAAGCCCATCGCTTCGATGAGGCGCGGGTCTTTGATCGGATAAGGCGGTGTGCTGTTGAACTTTTTCAGAAAAACAATCGCGAGCAATCCCGCCATGAACGCCACGAGGCCCAAAGCAATAGTGCCCCAGAGAATCGGGAAACCGTTGGGAAACTGGATCGGCATGACATTCCACGCCATATCCACGAAGTGCATCAGCCAGACCCAGATCGCAATCGGCACCATGAGGCCGAAGTTACTCTTGATGTCTATCCGCAGCAACGCGAGGAACGGCAGGAAGAAATGGCCGAAGATGATGACCAAGCTCACGAAGAACCAAGTCCCCTTCTCACGCACGACGTAGTAGAAAGTCTCTTCCGGCATGTTCGCGTTCCAGATGATGAAGTATTGCGAGAACGTGACGTAGGCGTAAAACACCGTGAAGGCGAACATCAGCGTGCCAAGGAAATAATATTGATGCTCGTGCAGCACTTTGCTCAACACGCGCTGGCGATCCAGAATCATCGTGATGACATAGACCGTCGCGAGAACCAGCCAGACGCTGCCCGCGAAGTAATGCACGCCGAACATCGTAGAGAACCACTGATGTTGTAGCGACTTCATCCACATGATCGCACCGAACGTCAGCGTGAACGCATAAAGGAAAATCCCGGTGTAGGACAGGAAGCGCATCTTGTGCGTCGGCTCCGCTCCGCCGGTTTCGTCCTGCTTGAGTGACCAGTAACGGAGGCGTTGCGATAGGAAGAACCATGTCGCGAAACAGATGACCGACACGATGTAAACCCGCCATCGTGAACAATGGTTGCTTGGAGTGCAACGCATGGTCAGGCGGATTCATCGTCATCCACGGATAAATCTTCTTCGCGAAGAATCCGATGGGGATGAACAGGAACGGCAGAATGGTGAACACCGAGTAGGCGAGATTCTCACAGGTACGCCGGATGGGAACAGACCAACCCGCATCGAACAAGTGATGCACCATGACAAGAAACAGCGATCCCGCGCCGAGGCTCAGGATGAACATGAACGCGACGAGATAGGCGAACAAGAAATCCACACCGCCCCCTTTGTAGCCCACAGCCAAGCCGAGCAGTCCGATGAGAAGCCCACCGATCAGCAACTGCACCGGCAGATTGCGCCACTTGGACAAATCCAGCGGCAGGGGCATCGGCGCGTGGTCGTTATCAGAATGTAATTTTTGACTCATACGTTACTTGAGTTTCGCGCGGGTTTCCGGGGCGAGGTCGTCCGCCATCCCGAGGCGGCTTAACTGGAGCGCGCGAAGATAACTGATGACTGCCCAGCGATCTTCCACTGTGAGCTGCGGCGCGTAGCCTTGCATCACGCCTTTGCCCTGACTGACCGTGTTGAACAGTTCGCCATCCGTGAGCTGCACGATACGTTTGTCGTGGAGATTTGCCACGATTGCCATCGCGCCGATCTTCTTGGTGATACCGTTACCTTCACCGGTCTGACCGTGACACGGCGCACAATAGATATTGAACTGGCGGTGTCCTCGCGTGAGCAACTTCTCCGTCACCGGGAGCGCGTTCAACTCGATGAAGTTCGTCGCACCCGTCACACGACCAGTGTTCACGGGCGCGTCCTCAAACGAATACACTTCCTTGCCCGCGACCATGAGCGGTTTCTCCTGCGCGATGGTGCCGGGTTGCGGCAACTGCGAACTGAGTCCACTGGCGAAGAAACTGTTCGCGGTCTGCGGACGGAGTTTCAACTGACGTTTCATGTCCGGGAAAATCTGGATCGGGCGGTTGCGCGTAATGTCGCCGCGTTTGCCCGCGACGCCGATGACGATCAGCACCAACACCGCGAAGATTAAAATAAAATAGCGCATGTTATTCCTCCACCATTTCGATGCGCTTGCTGCCAGCAGCTTCGAGCAACTTGCGGGTTTCACTCTCGGAATACTTCGGATCAGCCGTCTCGATCACGACGAAGAACTTGTCATGCGTCGCCAAGGCGAAGCGTTTGTGCTTGAGCAACGGATGATGCAATTTCGGCAGACGGTTCAGGAACATCATGCCGCCAATCGCACCGAATGCCCCGAAAAGAATCGTCAGTTCATACGACGGCGGGAACGCACCGTGCGGGCTGAACATCGGTTTACCGCCGACGAGAATCTGATAATCCACTGCGTTCATCCACCAGATCATCAACATGCCGGAGGCGTAACCAATCACGCCACCGAGGAAGGAGAACCAGCCGACTTTGGAATTCTTGATGCCCATCGCCTTGTCCATCCCATGAATCGGGAACGGCGTGAACACATCCCACTTGCGGAAGCCCGCTTCGTTGACGCTTTCCGCCGCGTGCAACACGGACGACGTGTTCTCAAATTCGGCAATCAAGCCGTAAGGTTTTGCGTTAGCGCTCATCAGTGCTTCCCTCCGTTTCCTTTGCCGCCCGCCGATGGATGATGCGGGTCAGCCTCGGGCGTCACGCCTTTGACTTCGGAGATCGCGATCATGGGCAAGAAACGCATGAACAAAAGGAACATGGTGAAGAACAATCCGAACGTGCCAAGGTAGGTGCAGATGTCCACCCAAGTCGGCATATAATATCCCCAGTTGCTCGGCAGAAATTCGCGATACAGACCGACGACCACGATGACGAACCGCTCGAACCACATGCCGATGTTGATGAAGATAGACATGATGAACACGATCACGAGATTGTTGCGGACTTTTTTGAACCAGAACAATTGCGGCACGATCATGTTGCACCCCATCATCATGACCCAGCCCCACCACATCGGGCCGAGAGCGCGGTTCATGAAGTGGAATTTCTCCATCGCCGAACCGCTATACCACGCGATGATGAATTCCATCACGTAGGCGTAGCTGACGATGCAGCCGGTCGCGAGCGTCACTTTGCACATCACATCAATGTGACGCATTGTGATGATGTCTTCGAGATGACACATACTGCGCAACGGAATCAACAGCGTCAGCACCATGCCGAAACCGGAGAACACCGCGCCCGCCACGAAATACGGCGGGAAGATCGTTGTATGCCAACCCGGCAACTGCGACACCGCGAAGTCCAACGAGACGATGGAGTGTACGGACAACACCAGCGGCGTCGAGAGACCGGCGAGAATGAGATACGCCTTCTCGTAGTTGCTCCAATGACGATTCGATCCCGTCCAGCCGAGCGCGAAGAATCCGTAGATGAATTGCTTCAGCTTCGTCTTGGCACGATCACGCATCGTCGCGAGATCAGGAATCAAGCCGACATACCAGAACAACACGGACACCGTGAAGTAAGTCGAGACGGCGAACACGTCCCACATCAGTGGCGACCGGAATTGCGGCCACAAACCTTGATACGTCGGGATCGGAAACAGCCACCAGTCAAACCACACGCGACCGACATGCACGCCCGGATAAATACCGGCGCACATCACGGCGAAAATGGTCATCGCTTCCGCCGCGCGATTCACCGCCGTGCGCCAGCGTTGGCGCATGAGGAACAAGATCGCAGAGATCAATGTTCCGGCGTGACCGATACCGATCCACCAGACGAAGTTGATGATGTCCCAACCCCACATCGTCGGGTGATGATTCCCCCAGACACCGACGCCTGTGGTGATTTGGTAAAACAACATCGCACCAAGTAAGCCGAGCAAACAGACGCTCGGGATGAACGCTGCCCACCACCACTTCG
>JANPGI010000398.1:0-10914 GCA_031423875.1 Verrucomicrobiota bacterium
CCGGGGACGATTGAGTGGGAGTAAGCGAGTCACGCCATGTGAACCAAGCACTCGCCACCAGGAGCAGCACGTTGAATCCGCACAAGACTTTCAGCACTGTGATTGGACTATCGTGATAGCGAGTCAGCGTGAAAGCGTATCCCAACGCCAAAACGACCAGCAACGGCACGATGCGGAATGATCCCTTCGCGAGAAGATTGTTCAGCAGCACATTCGCCAACGCCAACGGCACCATTGTGAACGCATACCACGGCAGCACCTCGATCACTTGATCCGCGTAGCCGGGATAGATGATCTTGATCACAAACGGACCCACCACAACAAGCCCCACCGCCCCCACAAGTGCGATGACAAACGTGCCCAGCAAAACCATGTGCATGAGATTAGATTTTTCCGCTTTGGCCGCGCTGTGAACGACGCGCGGGAACATCACCGCCGCCAACGGCCCGACCACCCAGATCAACGCGCGCGACAATGTGCCTGCCCCGACATAGGCATCGGTTTGATCACCGGAGAAATAGGATTTCACGAACATCGTGTCCGCCGTGAAAAGAAATTGAAACGCGCCGAAACCGATCAGCAACGGCGAAACCTGTTTCATCAGACTGCGCCAGTCGAACTTCTCAGAGGCCAAGCGCCAGAGCGAAGCCGTCTGCCAGATGGCGATGGCCGTTCCGACAACCAGCCCCAGCAGCACCCCGGACAACAATCCCCAAGCATATCCGCCGATGACGAATACCGCCACCACCGCGAGGCCGAGCCGCCCCACACCGTTCAACATCATGCTCCAACCGAGCCAGAGAAAATTTTGCTGTCCCTGCAACACGCCGCCAAAGATCGGAAGCCACGCCGCGAACAGACAGGCGACCAGCATGATCCAGAGTCCGACGGAATCTTTGATCTGAAGCAGGTTGAGAATTTTGTCCTGCTGGAAAAATATGACGACCATCGCAACCAGCCAGAAAACAAATGTCCCAAAACACATCAGACGGATCATTCCGGCGAGTTGACGCTGTCTGCCGGTGGCGAGAGCCTTGGCGGTCTGTTGCGCGAAGACCATTTGCAGCGGCATCAACGGCAGCACCATCAACACTGTGAGCAACGCACCGAACGTGCCGTATTCACCCTTCTCAAGTCGTTTGGCAAGGAAATGCAACCCCCACATCAACGCGCCGCCCGCGATGTTGGCGATCATCAGCCAACCGCTCTGCCGGAAAAAGTTTCCACGCGCCTCAGGTGGCGGTACGGGCGTGTTTTGTGTTCCCTCTGAATCCATGAGCCTTGGACAATACGCAACCGATTCAATTCAAGGAAGTGATTTCAGGAAGTTCAGCAACATCGCCCTGCCCTGCTCCAGTTGTGAAATCTCGATCCACTCATCCGCCGTGTGCGCCTGGGCAATGTCGCCGGGTCCGAACACCACGCTGGGAATCCCGCCGCCCGCCAGCACCGCCGCGTCGCAAAAGTAATGCAATCCGCCCGCGCGCTTCTGGCCGAGCGTGCCGAGAAACTGCTTCACCAACGGCAACCGCTCACTCGTCTCCAGCGCAGGACACGGACTGAGTTTCACGTTGGAAACTTTAGCGTTCAGCTTGCGCGATTTCAAAAACTTGCTCATCGCCAACCGCGTGGCCAACTCCGATTCACCCGGCAACGTGCGCCGATCCACCCCTATCACACAACTGTCCGGCACGATGTTCGGCTGTGTGCCTCCGCAGATTGTCCCGACATTCACCGTGCCGAAGCCCAGCAGCGGATGCGTCTCCTTCTTTAACCTTGCGGCGTAATCCGTCTCCAGCGCGTCCACTATGCGTGACATCGAATGAACTGCATTGTCACCGAACCACGGCGTCGCACCGTGTGCGGCACGACCGCGCGTCTCCACTTCCAACCACACGCTGCCCTTATGCGCCGTGGCCAATGCGAGCCGCGTGGGTTCTCCCACGATGGCTAGGTCAGCTTTGAATTTCTTCTTCGCCAGAAATCGCGAACCGCTTTGCCCATGCTCTTCGTCCACAAGTCCGACAAAAATGATTTCTGTCTCACGCGGACGAGCCTTCATCGCCGCGAGATCGCACAGCGCACCAAACATCACAGCTACTGAGCCCTTCGTGTCGCACGCGCCACGCCCATAGAGCCGCCCGCTGCGTGATAGAGGTTTGAATTGTGCGTCGCTGACCACGTTCACCGTGTCGAGATGCGGGGCGAGCAGAATGGTTTGCCGGACTATTCCCGAAGGTTGTAATCGCGCCAGAATATTCTGGCGACCTGGAAGAACTTTCTGAAATTCAATGTCCAGACCCGCCCGTTTGCCAAGCAGGGCGAGATGCTCTGCCACGCGTGTCTCGCCTGCGTGCGAATGATCAGGCGGCAGAAAAGAACTGTTCACACTCGGCAACGCGATAAGCTCGGACAGAAGTTTGGCGGTTTTTGTCATGCTACGCCGCAGTTTAGTCAATCTGTCGGAAACAAGTCGAGGGCGAGAAATTCATGGATCACAGCGAACATTGCGCGCTGGCGTCTGACTGATAAGCTCACGGCGATGTCCGACATTGTCCTCGCCACGCTCAACGCGAAATACATTCACGCGTCGTTCGGCTTGCGTTATCTCATGGCGAACTTGGGTGAACTGAACTCACGCGCCACGCTGCTTGAGTTCGACATCAACCAACGCCCGCTGGACATCGCAGAAGTGTTGCTCGCGCACAATCCCCGCATCCTCGGTCTCGGCGTTTATATCTGGAACGTCACGGAAACCACAGAAGTCGTCGCCGCCATCAAACGCATCCGCCCGGAAGTCATCGTCATCCTTGGCGGCCCAGAGGTGAGCTACGAAACTGCCGCACAGGAAATCGTGCGCCTCGCCGATCATGTCATCACGGGCGAAGCGGATTTGAAGTTTGCGGAAGTGTGCCGGCAAATTTTGGAGGATAAGTCTCCGCCAAAAATCATCCCCGCAGAGCTACCTGAATTCTCGCACCTCGCCCTGCCCTACGAGTTTTACGACGCCAAGGACATCGCACATCGCGTCGTCTATGTGGAAGCCTCGCGGGGCTGTCCGTTCACTTGTGAGTTTTGTTTGTCGTCACTGGATGTCCCTGTGCGCGCGGTGAATCTCGAACTGTTCCTCGGTGAAATACAAAAGCTGCTAGATCGCGGCGTGCGCCAGTTCAAGTTCGTGGATCGCACCTTCAACCTGAACCTCAACACCAGCCGCGCGATTCTCGAATTCTTTCTCGCGCGTCATCAGCCGGAAAACTTTTATCATTTCGAGATGATTCCTGATCGCTTGCCAGAGGCGTTGCGCGAAACCATCGCCAATTTTCCTGCGGGGTCGGTTCAGTTTGAAGTCGGTATCCAGACCTTCAATCCCGTGGTCGGCAAACTCATCAGCCGCAAACAGGATTACGCGAAACTCGACGACAACCTGAACTGGCTGCGCGGAAACACGGGTGTTCATGTCCATGCGGATCTGATCGTCGGTTTGCCCGGTGAGGACATGGCGAGCTTCGGCCTGGGCTTCGATAAGTTGATCGGTTTGCGTCCTCAGGAAATCCAAGTCGGCATCCTCAAGCGACTTCGCGGCACACCCATCGTGCGTCACGATGTCGAATGGCAGATGACCTACACCGCGCATCCGCCTTACGAGATACTCAAGACCAAGCTGATAGATTTCGCCACGATGCAACGGCTGCGCCGTTTCGCGCGCTACTGGGATTTGGTGGGCAACAGCGGCAACTTCGTGGAAACCACGACGCTCCTCTGGAGCAGAGGCACGTCGCCGTTCGACTCTTTCCTGCGCTGGAGCGATTGGCTGCACGCGACGATCAGCCGCACCGACAGCATCGCACTGGCGCGGCTGATGGAATTGTTGTTCGTCTATCTGACCACTGAAGTGAAGCTCCAAAAACAGGAGGTTGCCGACACGTTGTGGCGCGATGTCCAACGGGCTGGACGCAAAGAGAAGCCGCCGTTCCTTCGCGAGTTCATCCCCGATGGCATCCACGACACGCCGCAGGGAAAGCGGTCTTCACTCAAACGCCAGTCGCGTCATGCAACTCCCGATGTCGCGATTGCGCCAGCGAGCAGCTAGCGGGGCGAACTATTTTGCCGACACCAATTCGGACTCCGATTCGCAGCTTTCTTTACCACAACCACAGCCGCCTTCGTCCTGATCGCTGAAATCGTGCGCGTCCCAGTCGGGATCGAGGCCGAGGTCTTTGAGCATTTGCAGGTCTTTCTCCACAGGCTGATTCAGCGTGGTGAGATAGTTGCCTACCATCAGCGCGCTCGCGCCAGCCATGAAGATCATGCTTTGTGCGTCGCGCAGATTCATCGTGCGGCCACCGGCGATCATGATTTCTTGGCGCGGCAGAATGAAACGGAAGCACGCGATAGTTTTCAGGATTTCCATCACGGGCAGACGCGGCTTGTCGGCGAATGGCGTGCCGGGGATCGGATTGAGAATGTTGATCGGGACGACGTTTGCGCCAATTTCTTTCAGTGTGAAAGCGAGGTCGCAACGGTCTTCGCGTGTCTCGCCCATTCCAATGATGCCGCCGGAGCAAATCTTGATGCCCGCTTTCTTCAGATAACCAATCGTATCCAAGCGATCCTCGAACGTATGAGTCGAGCAGGTCTGCGGAAAGAACCGGCGCGAGCTTTCGAGGTTGTGACCGTAACATTCCAACCCGGCTTCTTTCAAACGGTCGGCAACTTTTTGGCTTTTGATGATGCCGAGCGAAGCGTCAGGGCGCGTCTTGCCACCGGCTTTCAACTCGGCGATGCGGTCGCAAACTTCATCAAGCATCGGACCTTCATTCAAACCTTTCCACGCGGCGACGAGGCCGACGGCAGTGACGTGATTTTGCTTTGCTTCACTCGCGGCTTCATCCACCGGCTCGGGATCAACGAAGCCATACTTGGGCGAGCCGGTCTGGAAGTGCGCCGACTGCGCGCAGAAACTGCAGTTTTCCGAACACGCGCCCGCCTTGGCATTGACGATGGAGCAAAGGTGAATCTTGTTGCCCTTGTATTGTTCGCGAATGCGATTCGACCACGAGAGCAGATCAAGGATGTCCGCCGAGGTTTCGAGATTGAAGAGGAACAGCGCTTCGTCGCGCGTGATGCGTTGGCCGCCGAGAACCCGTTCGCCGAGTCCAGCGATGAGTTGATGGTTTGTCTCGTCAACAGTTCGTGTTGTCATCGTTGACAGATTAACGAGAGCGGTTACGGGCGCAAGCTTGGTAATGCAGGACAGACGCATCTATAATCGTTTAGTTTCTGGCGATTTTCATTAACACCGTGGCTTTAGCCCGGTGGAAACGCGCTCGACCGCAGTAAGAACCGTTTCAACGGTTTCTCGCGTCAGTCCTCAAAGCCGTTGAAACGGCTGGAAACTCCTCTCCATTCTTCTTACACCGGGCTAAAGCCACGGTGTTAATGAGATATTTAGATGCGTCTGCCCTGTGGTCATGATTATCGAGAGGGATTCGTTTCCGCCGCTTGTGTTGAAGCAGCGAGGGGGTTACACACATTCTCCCGGCACAATGTTATGCTGCGTGTGCAGACCGCATCGGAGCATTGGTGTGCAGCATCGAGCGTCGGTCCATCAGCATCGGCAACACGATGTCATAGTGCTGTTCCTGAAATCGCAAAACGATCTGCATGTCCGCGATCTTGTGCGAAGCGCAGAATTCGATGGCTTGTGTGGAACTCAGGAACTCCATCGCTTCAAGCGTGTCGTGCGTGGTGACGCCGATGTCTTTGAGGTAGAGGCCCGATTCTTTATGTTGAAGCAGAACTTTCATTTACGCGACGGTAACTTGGTTTCTGGTTTCAACCGAAACTCTCTCCATCCACTACTAATTGTGGGTGAACTCGGCTGGTGTCGCCACTAATAGTGCAAATCGCCCGTCCGAGGGCAATGACTATTTTTGAGGGATTTCCTTACCACGCACATCGCTGACCCGTTACCACTAAGTCACAAACTCTAACTCCTGCCGATGCGGGATCAGCTTCTGATCGAATGCGCGCCCTAGAAAACGCCGGATGGATTCCCTCCCGCGCTCGCCATAATCCAGCGTCCAGTGATTCACGTACATGCCGACAAATTTGTCTGCAAGGTCACGCCCCATGTCGCGGGCGTATTGCAACGCGTGTTGCACGGATTCCGGGCGATGATCAAGACTGAACTGAATGCTCGCCGTGAGAATGTCCGATATGGTTTTGCGCGTCGCTGGATCAAATCTTTTGTGGATCACGTTCCCCCCGAGCGGCAGCGGCAGGCCGTCGTTCTCGCGTCCCCACCATACGCCGAGGTCTTCGCACACCACCAACCCCTCGTTCTGATAGGTCAATTGACCTTCATGGATGATAAGCCCGATGTCAGCGCGTCCATCACGCACGGCCTGAAAGATTTGATCAAATGGCACGACGATGTAATTGAACTCCTTCGCCGGTTTGCCAAGCCAGAGTTGCAACGCGAGGAATGCGCTGGTCATCGTTCCGGGCACGGCGATTTTTTTGCGCGCGACTTCTTCGCGTGAAAATTTCTGTTTCGCCACCAACATCGGACCATAGCCATCACCCATGCTCGCGCCGCTGGGCAGCAACGCGTATTTGTCCGAGACGTAGGCGTAGGCGTGGATGCTGACGGCGGAGATGTCGAGTTCCCCGCGTGTCGCGCGTTCGTTCAAAGTCTGGATGTCTTGCAGTATGTGCTCAAAGCGATAGCCGTGCGCAGGAATCAAATCCTTCGCCAGACCGTAAAACATAAAAGCGTCGTCCGGGTCGGGCGAGTGTCCAAGAGTGAGCGTTTTTGTCAGCATCACGCCATGTTTCAGACAGATAATTCTCCTGTCGAACATATTCTCCGGGCAAGAGACGTGCTTACTATCAAGACACGTGAACGCTCTACCAACGGGTTATTACGACGAAATCACACGAAAGCAGCGCGGTTGGCGAAGATTCTTCAGAACTTCAGCCAATCCGTCTCTCTCTGACGTGCCAATGACGTCTCCAGAAAATCCCGCCACTCAATCAGCCGCTGACTCTTCCGACAAATTATCCGAGACTGTCGCTGTAAAAAATGCGTTCACAGGACTTCGCATCCGGCTCGTCGGGACTGTCTTTGTGGCGATCGTCCCTCCACTCGCGGTCATCTATCTCTTCAAACTTCCGGAATGGTCAAGCTTCCTAGTCGGCCTGCTCGCCCTCGCCGCAGCCTGGTACGGGGGGGAACATTTTATCCTTCGTCAACTTCGCGTGCTGCTCAGTGCCACACGCCGCTTGGCCGAAGGTGATCTGAGCGCCCGCACCGGCGTCAACGACACCAAGAGCGAACTCGGTCAACTGGCACACACGTTTGACAGCATGGCGGAATCGTTGCAACAACGCGCACTTGAACGCGAAGAGACGGAGAAACTTCTGCTGGCGCGCGCGCAGCAGCAAGCCGTGGTTGCTGCCGTCGGCCAGTTCGCCATGGTCAGCCAGGATTTTAACGCACTTCTCAGTCAAGCCATCCAACTCGTCGCTCAGACACTCGAAGTCCCGTTCGCGCATGTGCTGGAGTTGCAGCCTGAAAATGAATCGTTCGCGTTTCGCGGCGGACTCGGCTGGCGCACCGGACGCTCCGGCGCGAGCAACATTGACGCTCGCGTCCGTTCGTTAGGTGGATTTGTTTTGAACCACGGTCAACCCACATTGATTTCCGACCTGCGACAGGAACGCAGATTCATCGCTCCGAATGTGTTGTTGGAAAACGGCGTCGTCAGCGGCATCTGCCTCGTCGTCGCCACGCATCAATGTCCCTACGGTATTCTCGGCATCTATACGAACAAGGCGCGCCAGTTCACGGGCGATGAAGTTCAATTCCTGCTCGCCGTCGCCAACGCCATCGGCATGGCAGCAGAACGACGTCGCACGGAAACCGAACTGCAAAAGCTCGCTGCCTTCGCGCAGTTGAATCCGAATCCCGCGCTGGAACTCGCGCCCGACGGCAGCATCACTTACTTCAATGATACCGCGCTTCGGCTCGCGATTTCCGTGAATCAAAACCACCCGCGCGCGATCCTTCCCCCGAACACCAACGAGATCGTGAAGGCGTGTCTGGAACAAGGCGATTGTCCGCCACGTTTTGAAACCAAGGTCGAAGGCCGTACGCTGTCATGGTCGTTTCATCCCGTGCCAGCGAGTCGCGTCGTGCATTGCTACGTGGAAGACAGCACCGAACGTTTGAGTCTGGAAAGCCAGTTGCGCCAATCGCAGAAAATGGAATCTATCGGCCAACTCGCCGCTGGCGTGGCGCATGATTTCAACAACATGCTCACCATCATTCAAGGGCACGCAGGGATGTTGATGGCGCGCCCCGGAATGCCGCCGCAAGCGTTGGATTCCGTTCAGGCGGTGTTCTTCGCATCCGAACGCGCGGCCAGCCTCACGCGTCAGTTGCTCATGTTCAGCCGCAAGAATGTGATGCAACCCAAGCATCTCGATCTGCGCGATGTCGTCGCCAACATGAGCAAGATGCTTCATCGCCTGCTCGGTGAAACGGTGACGCTCGACTTCACTCCGCCGAAGGAATTGCCGCTGGTTCAAGGCGACACCGGCATGATGGAACAAGTGATCATGAACCTCTGCGTCAACGCCCGCGATGCGATGGAACGCGGCGGAACACTTGCCGTCACTTTGAGTACGATAGACATCGGAGAGGATTATGCGCAGACGCACCCCGAAGCCCGCGCTGGAAAACATGTTTGTTTGCGCGTCAGCGATACCGGTTGCGGCATGGACACGTATTTGATCTCGCGCATATTTGAACCGTTTTTCACCACCAAGGAAGTCGGCAAAGGCACTGGCCTCGGCCTCGCCACAGTTTATGGCATCGTGAAACAACACGGCGGATGGGTGGAAGTCACGAGCCAGCCCAACCACGGCACGACCTTCAACGTCTTCTTCCCTGCGAGCAGCGCGACAACGGTGAAAACCGTGACCGAAGACATCACGCCAAGCACAACCGTCACTGGCGGCAAGGAAACCGTGCTCGTCGTCGAAGACGAACCCGTCCTGCGCGAGATGGCACAGATGATCCTCGAAGAATGTGGCTATCGGGTTTTTGTTTCGGGCAACGGGCGTGAAGCACTGGATCTCTGGGAGCGACACAAGAACAGCGTGGACCTTCTGTTCACGGACATGGTCATGCCAGCGGGAGTCTCCGGAGTGGAACTAGCCAACAAACTTCTCGCACAGCAAAACGAACTGAAAGTGGTGTTCGCCAGCGGTTACACCGTGGACGACATCAGCACGGATTTTCTCGCGAAGAACAACGACGCGCGCTTCCTTCAAAAACCCTACACACGCATCAACCTCGCCCGCACCGTCCGCGAAGCTCTCGACGGGAACGGGGAAGCGCAGCGGACTGGACGGGCTTTGGCGGTGTGAAAATCACTTTCCACCCGCAGCCAACATCGCCCTCACACTCTCCAGCAATGCCTCGGTCTTAACAAACTGCACCGCGCCATTGCGCGGCTTGATCTCCACCTCGCCTTTCGCAAGCGACTTCTCGCCGATGCTCACACGGATCGGGAAGCCGACCAGATCAGCATCCTTGAACTTCACGCCGGGACGTTCATCACGGTCGTCAAGGATCACGTCCACACCCTGCTCTGTGAGTTCCGCATAAAGTTTTTCCGCCACAACCATGCACGGATGTTCCGCTGCGACAGCCAGCGGCGTGATGCAAACCTGATACGGCGCGACTGACATCGGCCACACGATGCCGTCCTTGTCATTGCACTGTTCGATGATCGCCTGCAATGTTCGCGTCACGCCGATGCCGTAACAACCCATCACGCACAGATTCCGCCCCCCCCCCTCATCGAGATAAAATGCGTTAAACTTCTCGCTGTATTTCGTGCCGAGCTTGAACACATGCCCGACTTCGATGGCGCGACGGATCTTTAGAGACTTGCCGCACTTCGCACAAGGCTCGCCCGCCGTGACCGTTCGCAGATCAAACCAATCCGTCACTTTGATGTCGCGCTCAATGGAGACATTCTTGAGATGGAAACCGTCTTCGTTCGCGCCGGTGGTCATGTCGTTCGCGCCGCGTATGCGTTCATCAGCAATTACTCTTACGCCCGACGGAACATTCACCACTGCGCCCAACGAACCCGGCTTCGCGCCGAGTGTCGTAAAACATTCTTCCGGCGTCGCAGGCCGCGATGCAACCGCGCCGGTGCGTGCCGCGAACTTGGTTTCATTCAACTGATCGTCACCACGAATCAGAATCAGTACGGGCTTGCTGTCCGCGATGTAAACAAGCGTCTTGATCTGACGATTCGCCGCCACGCTGTAAGGTGCTTTACTCAACGCCTCGATAGTCACGACACCGGGCGTGGCAAACTTCTCGATAGCCGCGCCGAGTTCACGCGCGGCAGTCTTTGGAATTCCGCTCGTAGCTTTCTCGATGTTCGCGGCGTAGCCACACGCCTCGCAGAACACCACATCGTTCTCGCCCGTGTCAGCGGGCACCATGAATTCGTGCGAGTGATTGCCGCCGATCACGCCCGTGTCAGCCTCCACTGGGAAGTTCTGCACGCCGCAACGATCAAAGATGCGCTTGTAGGCGTCATACATTTTCTTATAACTCGCCATCGCGTCTTCGTCCGTGGTGTCGAACGAATACGCGTCTTTCATGATGAATTCCTTTGCGCGCATCAGCCCGAAGCGCGGGCGGATCTCATCGCGGAACTTGCTGCTGACTTGATAAAAATTCTTCGGCAACTGGCGATACGAATTGATTTCGTTTGCCGCAAGTGTCGTGATGACCTCCTCCGCTGTCGGGCTAAGAAACCACTGACGACCGGAGCTGTCCTTGACCTTGAACAGAACATTGCTGGCGGTCTCGGCGCG
>JANPGI010000399.1:0-2497 GCA_031423875.1 Verrucomicrobiota bacterium
CGACGGTGATGCTGTCGCCGGTGTGGACGCCCATGGGGTCGAAGTTTTCGATGGAGCAGATGATGACGCAGTTGTCGGCCTTGTCGCGCATGACTTCCATCTCGTATTCCTTCCAGCCGAGGAGGGATTCTTCGATGAGGATTTCGTTCACGGGCGAAAGTTCGATGCCGTTCTTGGCGATGGCTTCAAACTCTTCCTGATTGTAACCGATGCCGCCGCCCGTGCCGCCGAGCGTGAACGCGGGCCGGATGATGAGCGGGAACTTGCCGATCTTTTTCGCGACGTCGCGGGCTTCGTCCAGGTTGTGCGCGACGCCGGAGATGGGAACGTCGAGGCCGATCTGGAGCATCAATTCTTTGAACGCGAAACGGTCTTCACCTTTGTGGATGGCTTCGGGTTTCGCACCGATCATTTCGACATCGTGACGGGTGAGCGCGCCGTTTTTGTGAAGGGACATCGCGGTGTTGAGCGCGGTCTGACCGCCGAGCGTGGGGAGCAAGACGAGCTTGCCCTTCGCGCCGAGGCGTTTCATTTCCTCTTTCTCGCGGACGATGATTTTTTCCACACACTCGGGTGTGATGGGTTCGATGTAGGTGCGGTCGGCGAACTCCGGGTCGGTCATGATGGTGGCCGGGTTGGAGTTGATGAGGACGACGCGGTAGCCTTCCTCGCGGAGGGCTTTGCAGGCTTGCGTGCCGGAGTAATCGAACTCGCACGCCTGGCCGATGATGATCGGGCCGGCGCCGATGATGAGGACGCTGTGGATGTCGGTGCGTTTAGGCATTGGAAAAATTTACGATTTACGATTGCCGATTTGCGATTTCAAACGGGCAAGATGAAACACGGATTCGGTCTGGAACGAAAGGAAAAATCCCGGTTTTTGATCTGTCATCTGCAATTGCTTTGCGTCCGGCCATAAATTCCGCTTCAGTGGCGAGGTGATTGGCAATCTGTTGATGCCGGAGCTGATTGAATTGATCCGCAAACGAGATTTCAACGAACTCCGGGCTATTTTATGCGCGTTTCCCGCTCAAGACTTGGCGGAGATTTTCACCGACCTAAAGCCGGACGACGAAGCGGTGTTGCTCCGCATCCTGCCGCGTGATCTGGCCGCACAGGTGTTTGAGTATCTCCCGATGGACGATCAGGAGAAGATGCTTCAGGCACTCGGCAGCGAACACGTCGCGCAGATTCTGAACGACATCTCACCTGATGACCGCACGGCGTTGTTAGAAGAATTGCCGGCCGCTGCGACGCAAAAATTGTTGAACCTGCTTTCCGCCGAGCAACGCAAGATCGCCACCGACTTGCTCGGCTATCCGAAAGACACTATCGGTCGTCGCATGACGCCACATTACGTGGCCATCCAACAAAACTGGACGGTGGCCGAAGTGCTGGCGCATCTGCGTGATGAATCGCGCAAGAGCGACACGATGAATCAGCTTTACGTGGTGGACGCCAAGGGCCGTCTCGTGGATTTCGTCCGGCTGCGAAATCTGGTTGTCGCACCGTATCAGATGTCGGTGTTGGAGTTGTTGGAGAACAGGAAGATTTTCCTTCGTGCCACGGACGATCAGGAAACAGCCGTTGCCGCGTTCAAGAAATATGACGTGACGATCCTGCCGGTGGTGGACTCGAAAGAATGTCTTGTCGGCGTCGTCACAGTGGATGACGTGCTGGATGTGGCCGAACGCGAGGCAACGGAAGACATCCAAAAGCTCGGCGGTATGGAGGCACTTGATGCGCCTTATCTGCGGATCGGCTTGTTTGAGATGATCAAGAAACGCGCTGGCTGGCTTGCGATCTTGTTCGTTGGAGAAATGTTCACCGCCACTGCGATGAGTTATTTCGAAGATGAAATCGCCAAGGCGGTCGTGCTGGCGCTGTTCGTGCCTCTCATTATTTCCAGCGGCGGCAATGCTGGATCGCAAGCCACGTCGCTCATCATCCGCGCACTCGCAGTTCGCGACGTGTCCCTGTCCGACTGGTGGCACGTGATGCGGCGCGAGTTCTTTTCGGGATTGGCGTTGGGCTGCATCCTGGCCTGCATCGCTCTGATACGAATCCTGCTCTGGCCGCACAAAGAAGTGGTTTATGGCCCGCACTACATGCTCGTGGCCGCAACCGTGGCGTGCAGTTTGGTGGGCGTGGTATTGTTTGGCAGCCTAGCCGGCTCGATGTTGCCGTTCATTCTTCGCAGGCTCAAATTCGATCCCGCAGTAGCGTCGGCTCCGTTTGTCGCGACACTCGTGGACGTGACAGGCTTGGTGATCTATTTTTCGATCGCCTTCAAAATTCTGCACGGAACATTGCTCTGAGCGGGTTGAACGGCGCGATAACGACGAATGAACTTTACGTTTCAGAGCCGGGAGAGCTAACTTCTCCGCGTTAATCAAGTGAACAAGTTTTCGATCATCAAAGAGTTTCTGCAATTCCTTCGCGAGGGGAAGAAGTGGTGGATCGCGCCCATCGTGATCTTCTTGCTGATCCTCGGCGC
>JANPGI010000400.1:0-2718 GCA_031423875.1 Verrucomicrobiota bacterium
GTTCCTTGCGCGTCTTCAAAACGGCGTAACGTTCGCGCAACTGGATGGTGTTGGTGTAATCCTCGCCGAGTCCCGCGATCTTGGATTCAACCTGGCCCACGCGATAATCTTGAAATCCGACGATGGCAAAATAGATCGCCACACCGATGAGATACAACGCCGCAACCGCCAGTGCGCCGCGTATCCAGATGCGATCCACGAATTGATTGCGATAGCGCGTGGCAAACTCCGCCGGGATGAGATTGGCTTTGCCGTCTGATGACGCAGCGCGTTTGGCGGTGAGCGCGGCGAGTTCAGCAGGCTTGACGGGTTTGACGAGATGGATCGGGGCGTCCAGACCGCGACGCAGCGGAGCTTCCCATTGCGCGACGGATTCGTCATCGGCCACGAGCGACCAACTCGGCAATGTAGTTAACCAGCCTTCCATTTCACCCGCCCACGCCATCTGCGAAAGTTGTTCCTTGAGGGCATCTGAGCGGTCGCCTGTGCTGGGCAGGATGAGGCTGTTCAACGTCTGAAGCTTGCCACCATACCACCACGCGACGAGTGCGGTGTCCGGGCCGCCACCGAGTCCGGGATAAATCCATGCACCGTTGCTCGTGACTTTGGCAGCGGCGATTTCATCCAACGCCTGCAACTCGATGCGGTCTGCGAGATAACCTTCGCCTTCCAGCACGCCAAGGTGTTCCTCCACATGCTTGCGTTCAGCGAAAACGATGACGAGCGTTTGCAGTTCGTCCGCCGCCCCTCCGGGCTGCTGCGGCATGGGATGAACGCTCCATACGGCTTGACCGACGGGGATGGGCGAAAGTTTTTCCAACTGCAACTCCACCATCGAGAGCGTCTCGGCGAAGTTGGCTTGCGGAAGATGGACGACGCGGAAGAAAACCGCTTCCGGCGGAAGCCACGCGATGTTCAGGCGCGGCTGCCAGAGTTGCTGCCAGTTCTTTTGTGAGATATGCTGGGGCAGGGATTCACCGGCTGAAGCAGACAGTTCGCTTTTCAACGCGACCTCGCCTTGCGCGCTGAATTGCCAAAGCTGGCGGGCGTCACCGACGCTTCGCAGGACGTTACATGAATGAACGCGGGACTTGCTCATGTCAGTTGGCTCTTGGTCCAGATGCCGGTCTTCTCGTTGTCGCCCAGCGCATCGAGATGTTCTTCAATCTGAGTGACGCGCAGAATCTCCTCGATGGTGGTGATGCCGTTGCGCACTTTGTTCCAGCCGTCGTCGCGCAAGGTTCTCATGCCTCCTTCGATGGCGCGCTGGGCGATGGTCGAGGACGCTGCGCGGCTCAACACGAGCGGGCGCAGGGCTTCGTTCAACACGAGCAATTCGTAGATCGCGAGCCGGCCTTGATAACCAAGCTGGCGGCACAATTCGCAACCCATGCCTCGCATGAACTTGGTGGATTCCATGTCTGCTTCCGGGAAACCGATCTTCTTGAGATAGCTGCGCTCGACCTTTTGCTCGGTCTTGCAATGCGGACAGATCGTGCGGACGAGACGTTGCGCCATGATGCCTTCGACCGATGACGCCACGAGGAACGGCTCGATTCCCATGTCAATCAAACGCGTGAACGCGCTGGGCGCGTCGTTCGTGTGGAGCGTCGAGAACACCAAGTGACCCGTGAGCGCGGCGCGGATGGCGATCTCCGCCGTCTCCAAATCACGGATTTCGCCGACCATGATCACGTTCGGGTCTTGGCGCAGGATGTGGCGCAACCCCATCGCGAACGTCAGCCCGATCTCCGGGCGCACGGCGATCTGGTTGATGCCTTTGAGTTCGTATTCGACCGGCTCTTCAATCGTGATGATGCGCTTCTGGATCGAGTTGATCGTGGAAAGCATCGCGTAGAGCGACGTGGATTTACCTGAACCCGTCGGGCCGGTGACGAGCAAAATCCCGTGCGGCTTGACGATGATCTCGCGGATGGCGGCCTCGTCTTGCGGCGCGAAGCCGAGCTTGTCGAGGCTCATGAAGATTTTGCCGCGCGAAAGCAAGCGGAGCGAAACAGATTCGCCATAGACCGTGGGCACGGTGGAAACACGGATGTCAATTTCCTCGCCCTTGATGCGGACGTTGATACGCCCGTCCTGCGGGAGACGCTTTTCGGAAATGTTCATCCCGCTCATCACCTTGATGCGCGAGATCAGCGCGGCTTGAAAGCGTTTCAACTGCGGCGGCATCGGCGTTTGATGCAGAATGCCGTCAATGCGGTAGCGGATGCGGAGTTCGTCCTCCTGCGGTTCGAGGTGAATGTCCGTGGCTCGTTCCTTGGAAGCTTCCCAGATGACTTGGTTGACGAATTTGATGACGCTGGCTTCCTGATCGCCCTCGGTGATTTCCTTGTCCGTGGGCAGATCGAGATCAATCGGCATTTCCTCACCCATCTCGTCGAGGGTTTCCGCGCCGACGCCATAATACTTCTTGAGCGCCTTCTCGATTTCAGCCTTCGGCGCGAGCGCGAATTGCACCGGGCCATGAGCGTCGAAGCGCACGGCGTTGAGCATGGCGGTGTCGAACGGATTGCTCACCGCGACCTGCACGATGCCGTCTTTGAGAGCGGTGGGCAGAACAGTGTATTGGATGGCGACCTTGGTGGAGATTTTCTGGCGCACCTCGTTTTCGGGCGCGTGCTTGGTGAGATCGAGAAACGGCCAGTTCAGTCCAGCAGCGAGACGTTGGAGAAAAGTATCCTCCGGCAAACCGAGTTC
>JANPGI010000401.1:0-4093 GCA_031423875.1 Verrucomicrobiota bacterium
TGTAGCGGCGGTCTGTGACCGCCGTCCCCCATTCAAATTTCTTTCGGCGGTCGCAGACCGCCGCTACAATCTGGGACATGAACTCGGACGAGCGTCCGCCCAGACTCAAACGTCTTGACCGGCTTTTCACTAGCCATCCGCTTTACTTCGTCACCACGAACACAGAAGACCGCAAACCCATTCTCGCCAACGCCAAAGTCCACGAAGATTTCCGAAAGTTTTGCGAGACCGGACTGACACGCGGCGTGTTCGTCGGCAAATATGTTTTGATGCCGGATCATCTGCATCTGTTCGTGGCATTCGGTGACGAATACGAATCGGCGCTTATCGAACGTCGTCGGTCACAGACCGACGCTACAAGCGGCGACCCTGTAGCGGCGGTCTGTGACCGCCGTCCCTCTGACCTCCGTCTTTCCCTGCTTTCTGAATGGATGAAGAGTTTGAAAAATTCCCTCTCGAAAACATTGCGTGGAATGAATGTTTCCGCACCTCACTGGCAGAAAGGCTTCTTCGACCATGTGATGCGCTCGGAAGAATCGTATTCGGAGAAGTGGCTTTATGTGGCCGAAAATCCAGTGCGGAAAAAGCTGGCTGCACAGCCTGAAGATTGGCCGTATCAAGGAGAGATTTATCCGCTTCAATCCAGAGGACACGTTTAATTCGGCGGTCACAGACCGCCGCTCCAGTCTCGCTTCGTCCGCATCCCAACGGGATTCAAATCCATCAGCCCAGGGTTTCCGCCTTCGCAACTGCTACGGCGTGACAAGTGCGGTCCACGCCGGACAGTCGAGGAGCGCCTACCCTGGAAAACCGTTCCCCAAATTCATCAACTCTGAAGGAGTTGGTGCTGGCGCGCGGCCACCATCATCCACCGCCGCACCGATGCAACTTAGTTGTTCGCCCTTCAATCCCTCACCCGCGTAGCCCTCGCACCCGCCTTCGTTTCACTTCGGCGCGGCGTATCGGCCAACGCCGGGTTGAGTGCTGCAACCGCGTTGCGGTTGGAGTGCGGCTCTGTGAGCCGCAGCATGTCGCCACCATTCACGTCATTGGATAATCCAAATGCCTCCGAACCGTCGCAGCCGCTGCGGGTCGCAGACCCGCGCTCCGTCCGAAAGCTGCGTCAGGAGCGAAATCTTTGCAGCCAACCACGCTACCCAATTCCCCCGCCTTCGTCCGACTACGGCGTGGCAAGCGGGGCGGCGTATTCCGCTCCTGACGGAGCTTGAAATCATTTCCCTCGCAGATTCTACAAAGATGTCGCCCCGCTGGGGCTGGTGGCGAATAATTTGTGTCACGTCCTCCCTCACCCCGGCCCTCTCCCCAAGGAGAGGGAGCAGCAGTCGCTCGTCTTCCGATTGTTCGACACGCATCCGCCAATCGCCGACTCACAACATTCCAAGCAACCGGCGAACGATTCTCCTTCTCCCCGGGGGAGAAGGCCCGGATGAGGGCGGGCGTTGAACACATTTTGTTCTTGGCCTAACCAATCATCGTCACGCCGTATTTCTCGAACTGTTCGTCGCGGGTCACCACGATCAAGCCGTGAAGTTTGGCGGCGGCAATGATGAAGCGGTCAAATGGGTCGTCATGGATCGGTGGCAATTTCGCCGCCGCGATGCAGACATCCAGTTCGAGCGGAAGGACGGTCAGTCCGTGATGTTCGGTGACCTGATCAAACCAGGATTCAACGGGGTGAGAAAGCTCCAGCCCGCCCCCGGCAATTTTTAGGCTGATTTCAAATCCGCTGATGGCCGAGACATAAACTACCGCCGCTGAATTGATTTCCTTGAGGGCGGCGCGGCTTAATTTCTTATCGCCGCTGGTCAGCCACAGCAAGGCGCAGGTGTCTAGGATCATCGAAACCTCCGCGGCCACTCAGCTTCGGTGGCTGGCTCGGTTGGGTCGTATTTGATTTTCATCTTGCCCAGAACCGGATGCGGCTTGGTTCGGTTCACCCGTTTGTGCGGCACAAGGTCGGCGACCGGTTCGCCGTTGCGACAGATGACAAATGATTCGCTCGAATCCTCCACCGTAGCGAGCAGGCTGGAAAAATTTGTTTTTGCTTCGTGAACGTTGACTGTTTTCATTGCCGAAAGATTAGTCCAGTTAGTCCATGTCGTCAACGCCGATGCGGGACGCGCTTTACCTTCGAGAGATTTCCGCAGGCCGACCCGCGCTCACCACGCAGATGAAAAGCGTGGGCGGAGCGATGGCCATCGGCCGCACGTGCAATGAAAGCCTGCAAAAATGCCTGCGCTTACTCCCGGAGCGCGGCTGTGGCAAAACCCAGCTGCAGCATGTTCGCAAACCCACACCGCAAAATATTTCCAACCTCCTACTCCTCTCCACCCGCTAGGATTGGTAATTCCGCCTTCACCTTGCTCCGGCGCGCCGAGTCGGACACAGTCGCGCTCCGTAGCTCTGTCAGGAACGGATTTTTTTGAAAACTTGCTGGGGCGAATAGCTAACGCGAGAGCATCCCCGTCCAGGCCGCGATGGCGATGGGAATTAACGCCCAGCCCAGGACGGTGTGGATACGCCGCCAGATGTGACCCAACACATATTCTTCCTTCGGCTTCCAGATCTCGGCGTCGTGCAGTTTGATGATGGGCAGGTAAACGTCCACGCTGTACCAGAACGGACTGTATTTGCGCGCGCTGTGTTCGGACTTTTGCGGTTCCATGTGTTTGGGTCGAAACACGAGATAACCGATGCTGATAATAGCGACGCTCCAGAAAATCGCCCGTTGCGGACTGCGGCCGTAACCGACGAACCAATCGAGAAAGTAACTCCAGGCCCAGGCGAAACCGGAGAGGACTTCCTCGCGCTCGCGCTGTTTTTGCGCGCGGAAAAACATGTTGGCCTGTTTCGGATACCCGAGGCGCCGGTAGTAATCCTCCAAGCTCGTGTAGATATCCGCCGAGTAAGCCGACTTGCGCGCGGAGCGTCGCACCAGATCGTAGAGGTTGTTCCACGAATCCTTTTCCGAGCCCGCGCTGATGCGCTGGTAAGTCATGCCATTGAGCCAAAGCCAAGGATGGTCGAGATCCGTGACCGGCCATTTGACATTGGGAAAACCGAGCGCACTGAACCGGGCGTCCTTGAACGAAACGTAGCCTGCGAAAGTACCATCGGCGAAGCTCGTCGCGGCGCCGACCTGCACGGCTTCGAAGTTTGCGAGCACAGTGGCATTGGTGAACGCGCTGCCTTCGCAGCGCCAATTCTCGGCGAAGTGCGCATATTGAAATGTGACCGGACCGGCAAACGTGGCGCGCGTGAAAAAGGCATCGCCGCTCACTTTCAAGCTGGTGAAATCCACCGCGCCCGTAGGGCTGTTAAAGTGGGATTCCCGCGCGTTGAGCAGTCCCGCCACCTCCATCTGGGAGGCGTTCACTTCTCTCCAGAAGCTGGCTTGGTCGAACGTGACGGCGCGCCCGATTTTCATCGCGGAAAAATTCACCGGCCCCTGAAACGTGCTGCCGGCGAGCGAAAGGGTGTTTTCGAAAACGCTTTTGGAGAAGTCCACTTCCGCTTGAAACCGGCATTCCATCAAATTGACTTCGTAACGCACCACCGCATTCCGCAAATTGACTACATCAAGAACGATCGCGTGTTCGATCGAAATGCCGTTGCGATGGACATTGGTGCCGGGTTGGGACAAGAGCGCCTCAAGAAAAGCACCCCGCAATACAGAGTTCGTGCCTTCACCGAATTGGCTCTTCAAGTCGGCAGATTTCCCGGCGGCGAGTTGTGCGAGTACGAACTTCTCCCCGTCCGTGAGTCCGGGACCATCAAGTGAGAACTTCGAGTCGGAGCGGCTGGCTGCGCCAAGGCAAAGAGGCAGGCACGCCACCATCGCGGCGGTGCATAGAATGCGATTTATGATCATGAGCCAAATGGCATAGTGCGGCACAATCCAATGCGAAGCGAGCTTTACGGGTCGGTCCATGCCGGGTCGGTACGTTAAAAATAATTCGCACGCCTCACCGCCGTTCACGCGCTGCGACTGTCCTTCCGCCTTCATTCGATTTCGGCGCGGCAAACGGGGTGGCATATTCCGGTCCTTGCTGACGGCGACCTGACGGAGCTT